>JBPCQU010000239.1:0-2997 GCA_050997795.1 Solirubrobacteraceae bacterium
CACCCGGACCGCCGCCGCGACCTCCGCCGCCGCGACCACCGCCGCCAGGCCCACCGGGACCGCCGCCACGACCACCGCCGCCGCCAAAGCCGCCGCCACCACGGCCACCCGGACCGCCGCCGCGACCGCCGCCACCGCCGCCGCTGCCGCCGAAGCCGCCGCCACCACGTCCACCCGGACCGCCGCCGCGTCCACCGCGTCCGTCGCGCCCGGAGCGTCCGTCGCGTCCTCCGCGATCCGGAGCCTGAGTCGAGGGCTCGTCCATGCTCGTCAGGTCGGCGCCGGTGTAGCCCTCGGGCATGATCTCGCCCTTGTTGATCCAGCACTTGACGCCGATCCGGCCGAACGTGGTGCGGGCCTCGTAGAAGCCGTAGTCGATGTCGGCCCGAAGCGTGTGCAACGGTACCCGCCCGTCGGAGTAGCCCTCGGTGCGAGCCATCTCGGCCCCGCCCAGACGACCCGAGACCTGGACCTTGACGCCCTTCGCGCCCGAGCGCATCGCGCTGGTGAGCGCGCGCTTCATCGCCCGACGGAACGCGACCCGGTTCTGGAGCTGCTCGGCGATCGACTGCGCGACCAGACGGGCATCGAGCTCGGGGCGCTTGATCTCGAGGATGTTGACCTTGACCTGCTTGTTGGTGATGCGGTGCAGGTCACGGCGAAGCTGGTCGACCTCGGAGCCGGACTTGCCGATCACGATCCCGGGGCGAGCCGTGTGGATGTTGACCTCGACCTCGGTGACGTTCTTGCGGATCGTTATGTCCGACAGGCCTGCGTGCGAAAGCCGCCCGATGATGTGATCACGGATCTGCGTGTCCTCGTGCAGGAAGTCGGCGAAGTTGCGCTCGTTGAACCAGTTCGACTTCCAGTCGTGGATGTAGCCCACGCGGATCGACTCGGGATGAACTTTTTGACCCATGTTTGTCTCTTGTCGTAGCTAGTTCTTGGGCGTGAGCTGAATCGTCAGGTGGCTGGTGCGCTTGCGGATCTGGGTCGCGCGGCCCATCGCGCGCGGCCGGAACCGCTTGATCGTCGGACCCTCGTCGGCGTGCACCGCCTTGACGTATAGATCCTCGCCCACGAGCTCGTGGTTGTGCTCGGCGTTGGCGACCGCGGACTCGAGCAGCTTGCTCCAATCCTTCGCGATCGCACGCGGCGTGAGAGCCAGGATAGCTCGCGCTTCGTCAACCGACTTCCCGCGGATGTGGTCGCAGACCAGCCGCGCCTTGCGAGCCGAGGAGCGCACGTACTTGGCCTGCGCCCGCACCACCGGTGCCGGCAGGTTGGGATCACGCCGTGACCGTCGCCGCGCCGGCGCGGGAGCAGCCGGCGGAGCGGGCGTCTCAGCCTCCGGCTCAGCCGCCTTGCGCCGCGCACGCGGTCGCCGCGGCCGCGGACGCTTGGGCTTCTCAGTGGGACCCTCCGCCTCGGCCTCGTCGAGTAGAGGGTCGCCGGCAGGCGCGGAGGATGCATCCGCGGCTGAAACCGGTCGCGTGGCTTCGGGCTCAGCTTCGGCCGAGGGCTCGTTCGAGCGTCCGGTTTCAGGCGTGGGTGCATCCTCCGGCGATGTGTCTTCGGCCCCGGCTGCGGCTTCGGGCTCCTCGGAGCGACCGGTTTCGGCGGCTGGTGCCTCCTCAGGCGGCGGCGTCTTGGGCGGCTCTTCGCTCATCGCCGTCTTCCGGTGCCAGCGTGGCCTCGATACATGCGTGTCGGCGCAAACTCCCCCAGCTTGTGCCCCACCATCGACTCCGAGATGAACACGGGCACGTGCCGGTGCCCGTCGTGGACGGCGATCGTGTGCCCCACCATCTCGGGGAAGATCGTGGACGTGCGTGACCAGGTCCTGATCATGCGCTTCTCGCCCGAGGAGTTCATGGCCTCGATCCGGTTCATCAGCCGCTCCTGCACAAACGGCCCCTTCTTGCTCGAACGGCTCATCGCTTCTTACCCCTTCTCCGACCACGCACGATGTACTGGTCAGACTTCTTGCCCTTCTTTCGAGTGCGGTAGCCCAGCGTCGGCACGCCCCACGGAGTGACCGGGTGCCGCCCCGGCGTGGTGGACCCCTCGCCGCCGCCGTGCGGGTGGTCGACCGGGTTCATCGCGGTGCCGCGGGTCTGCGGCCGAACGCCCATGTGGCGCTTGCGGCCCGCCTTGCCGATCTTGACGTTCTGGTGGTCGGAGTTGCCGATCGTGCCGACGGTCGCGCGGCACTCGGCGCGAACCATCCGCATCTCGCCGGAGGGCAGGCGCAGCGTCGCGTACTCGCCCTCCTTGGCCAGCAGCTGGACGCCGGTGCCCGCCGAGCGCGCCATCTGGCCGCCGCGGCCGGGCGTCAGCTCGACGTTGTGGACCACCGTGCCGGGGGGCATCTTGGCCAGCGGCAGGCTGTTGCCGACGCGGATGTCGGCGTCCTGCCCGGACTGCACGGTCGCGCCGACGCGCAGCCGCTGCGGGGCGAGGATGTAGCTCTTCTCGCCGTCGGCGTAGTGCAGCAGCGCGATGTACGCCGAGCGGTTGGGGTCGTACTCGATGTGGGCGACCTTGGCCGGGATCCCGTCCTTGCGGCGCTTGAAATCGATCTTCCGATACAGGCGCTTGGCGCCGCCGCCGCGGTGGCGCGCCGTCTTGCGTCCGTTGGCGTTGCGCCCGCCGGACTTCTTCAGCCCCTCGGTGAGTGACTTCTCCGGGCGCGAGCGAGTGATCTCCGCGAAATCGGGATAGGTGACGAACCGCCGTCCCGGGGAGGTCGGCTTGGGCTTGCGGATCGGCATTACGCAGCCCCACCTTGCGGGATAACTCGACGTATAGGAGAGAAATCCCGCAACATCCCCCGACCGGCCAAGTGCAGAACGTTCATTCGGGGGCCTCGAAGGCTTGGAAGATCGGGATCGTGTCGCCCTCGCGCACCTGGACGATGGCCTTCTTCCAGTGGCGCGAGCGGCCCGAGATCTGCCCGCGGCGCTTGGGCTTTGACTTGACCGACGCGGTGCGGAC
>JBPCQU010000279.1:0-10707 GCA_050997795.1 Solirubrobacteraceae bacterium
GGCCTAGACCAGGCCCGGAATCCAGTGGGTGCCCGCCAGCGGAACGTGCGCCATCGCGGCAGCTTCGATCGTGAGCGCGACGAGATCCTCGGGCTCGAGATTGTGGACGTGGGATTTGCCGCAGGCCCGCGCGAGCGTCTGGGTCTCGAGCGTCAGCGTCCGCAGGTAGTTGGCGAGCCGGCGTCCGCCCTCCACCGGGTCGAGCCGGGCCGCCAGCTCGGGCTCCTGGGTGGAGATTCCGGCGGGGTCGCGGCCCGCCTGCCAATCGTCGTAGTAGCCGGCCGCCGAGCCGATCTTCTCGTAGCCGGCCTCGTGCTCGGGGGCGTTGTCGCCGAGCGCGATCAGAGCGGCGACGCCGATCGAGACGGCGTCGGCGCCGAGAGCCAGCGCCTTGGCGACGTCGGCCCCGGTGCGGATCCCACCAGAGACGATCAATTGGATCTCCCGGTGCATCCCGAGCTCGACGAGCGACTCGACGGCCTGCGGGATCGCCGCCAGGATCGGAATCCCCACGTGCTCGATGAAGACCTCCTGGGTCGCCGCGGTGCCCCCTTGCATCCCGTCGAGCACGATCGCATCTGCGCCGGCCTTGACCGCCAGCGCAACGTCATAGTAGGTGCGGCTGGCGCCGACCTTGACGTAGATCGGGATCCTCCAGTCGGTTATTTCTCTCAACTCCTCGATCTTGATTTCGAGGTCGTCGGGCCCGGTCCAATCAGGGTGCCGGCAGGCGCTGCGCTGGTCGATCCCCTTCGGCAGGTCGCGCATCTCGGCGACGCGGTCTGAGATCTTGTGGCCGAGCAGCATTCCGCCGCCGCCGGGCTTGGCGCCCTGGCCGACGACGATCTCGATCGCATCGGCGCGCCGCAGGTCGTCTGGGTTCATGCCGTAGCGCGAGGGCAGCAGCTGGTAGACGAGCTTGCTGGAATGGCCGCGCTCCTCCTCGGTCATGCCGCCGTCGCCCGTGGTGGTCGAAGTCCCGACCTCACTCGCGCCGCGCCCGAGCGCCTCCTTGGCGTTGCCCGACAGCGCGCCGAAGCTCATCCCGGCGATCGTGATCGGAATCTCGAGCTTGACCGGCTCGCGCGCGAACCGGGTACCGATCGTGACGTCCGTCGCGCACCGTTCCCGGTAGCCCTCGAGCGGGTAGCGCGAGACGCTCGCGCCCAGGAACAGCAAGTCGTCGAAATGCGGCACGCGGCGCTTGGCGCCGAAGCCGCGGATGTCGTACATGCCCTCGCGTGCGGCACGCTGGATCTCCGCGATCGTGTCGCGGTCGAACGTCGCCGATTCCCGCAGGCCCGGACGCCAGCCACCACCGGCGGCCAAGCCGTTGACCGAGGCGCTCACGTCAGTACGCCCCCACGTTGTCGACCTTGAAGTTGTAAAGCCGGCGCGCCGAGCCGTAGCGGCGAAAATCCGCGACGTCGGCGTCGATCCCAGCCCGGGCGAGCAACCCCCGCAGCTGCCCGGCGTGCTCGGGGCGCATCTCCTTCTGCACGCAGTCGGCGCCCAGCCCGGCGACTGAGCCGCGGACGTACAGTCGCGCCTCGTACAGCGAGTCGCCCAGCGCCTCACCGGCGTCGCCGCACACCACCAGGCACCCCTTCTGCGCCATGAAAGCGCTCATGTGGCCGACCGATCCACGGACCACCACGTCAGCCCCCTTCAACGAGATTGCGCACCGTGCCGACGCGTCGCCGTAAATCACGAGCAGGCCCCCGCGCGCGGTCGCCCCCGCCGACTGGCTCGCGCTCCCCTCCACCACGACCGATCCCGACATCATGTTCTCGGCCACGCCGACGCCGCAGTTGCCGCGGATGCGCACCGAGGCGAGCTGGTTCATCCCGGCGCAGTAGTAGCCGACGTGACCCTGGATCTCGACCTCGTAGTCGCCGTCGAGGCCGACGGCGATGCTGTGCTGGCCGCCGGGGTTCACCACCACTACGCGCCCGACGACATCCGTGGCGTGCAGTCGACGGTTGAGCTCGCGGACGCAGTCGCTATCCAGATCGAAGCTGAGCCCGACCTCCCGCGTTGCCTGCGGCGTCGCCATCACGCCACGGGCGCCATGCCCCAGCTGTACACGCGACCCGGTTCGGGCTCCCACGTAACCGCGTCCTGCGCCCCGGGGAGCACCGCGATCGCGCGGTACTCGGAGGCCATCGCAACCCACTCGTCGGTCTCGGCCATCACCGCCGGCTTGCACGCGATCGGGTCGCGCAGGACGGCGAAGCCATCCGCAGTCCCGACGGCGAACGTGTAAAAGCCGTCCAGATCGTCCATGCACCCCTCGAGGGCCTGCTCGAGGGTCGCGCCCTCGCGCATCCGCCAGGTCAGGTACCCGGCCGCGACCTCGGTGTCGTTATCAGTCTCGAAGTGGATTCCCTGGCGCTGAAGCACGCGCCGCAGGCGGTTGTGGTTCGACAGCGAGCCGTTGTGGACCAGGCACAGGTCCAGCCCGGTGGAGAACGGATGCGAGTGCTCGGTCGTGACGCGGCTCTCGGTTGCCATCCGCGTGTGGCCGAGCGCGTGGCTGCCGGTGATCTCGGCGAGCGAGAAACGCCGCACAAAATCCGTCGGCAGGCCGGCCTCCTTGAAGATCTCGATCGTGCGCCCGGCGCTCATCAGCGTCAGCTCCGAGTGCTCGGCGCGCAGCCACGCCTGCACGTCCTCGGCGTCGGCGGCGATCACGAACGTCGCGTGCGACGCACGTACACCGGTCAGCGAAGCGTCGCCGAACTCGCGGGCAAGCTCGCAGCCGACTGCCTCCCAGCCCGGCTCGGCGGCCGGCGAATATAGCGAGACCTTGCACCAGCCGGCCGGCGCCGGGTCCCGGTAGAAAGCGACGCCGGCGCTGTCCGGTCCGCGAAACGAGAGCTGCTCGAGCATGTCCGACAGGCGCGCGCCTAGCTGTGAACGCAGCGCGTCGGTCTTGGTGTAGAGCCCCGCAATGCCGCACATGATCTGCAATGTAGACCGTCGCGAACCCCGCTCCAATGGCGCGGGCGAGCACACTTTTGCCCGCAAATGTGGTGACAGACCACAGCGGTCGCAGGGCGGCCAGGCGGCCGCCCGACCCCCCGAGGCTCACACGGGTAGGCGTTTCTGGGTCCGCCTGACGACATTCAGCGCTTCGCGCAGGTCGGCTCGGGCGATCGGCGCCAGCGCGTCGGGGTCGATCAGGTTGTCGGCCGGCGCGCCGGCGGCGATCCGCTCGGCGTGGTGCGCGAAGCGCGTCCGCGTGATCACCTCGAACGCCTCTCGCAGCGCATCGCCATCATCGGGCCCAAGCCCGCCGGCGCTGGTGACCGCCTCGATCCGGTCCAGCGTCGACGAGGCCGTGACCCCCGCGGCGAGCGCGTGATAGCGGACCAGGTTGACGAGCGGGATGATCGCGTGGCGCTTTACGTCGAGGCGGCCCGCATGCTCACCGTCACGCTGGGTCGTGAGCTGGCCGCGAAAGCCGAGCGCGACGTGAAAGCCGGCCGCCGACCGGGCGATCAGGCGCATGAACTGCGGGTGCTCGCGCGCAGCCCGGATCCTCGCCGTTAGCTCGGCCGCGAGAGAGAGCCCGCCGGCCGAGGGGCGAAAGTCAAACGCGACCGTGGCCCGGACCAGGTGCGACTCGTCGGGCTGCTCGAGGCATTCGTCGAACGTTTGCAGCCAGCCGGTCTTGGACATTCGCCACCGCCGGTTGCCCGCGAGCACGCCGTTGTCGTCGACGCCGATCCCGCACCTGGCCAGGCCGGCGTTGACGTCTGACCCGAGACGCCGGAAGTACGCGTCGACCCCGGCGTCGTCTCCCTCCGCCGGGTTGCCGTAGGCCAAGGCGTTGTCCTGGTCAGAGGCGAGCGTGAACTCGCGCCGGCCCGCGCTGCCGAGGTCGAGCCACGCCCACGGTAGGGGCGCCGGCCCGCGCTTCCCGATCGAGAAATCGATCAGCCGCGCCACGACGGCGTCGTGCTGCAGGCTCAGCACCCGACCCAGCTCGCGCGAGGGCACACCGGCGCGCGCGAGGGCCAGAAACAACTTCGGCAGATGCGAGACGGCCTGCACGAGGGCGTCTTCGTCGGCGGCACCGAGAACCGTATGACGCAGCCCCGTCGGACCGTGGGCGTCGAGTCCGAGCAGGTCGGCGGCCGACAGGATGCCGCATACGCGCTCGCCGTCGACCACGGCCATGTGCTCGACCCCGGCGGCGAGCATGTCAACCGTTGCCTCGATCGCCAGCTGCCGGATCGGCACGGTGGGGACCGGCGCGCGGGCGATCGTGCGCAACGGGGCGTCGGCGTGGATTCCGTCGCCCGCCACCTTGGTCCGCACCTCGGCATCGGTGACGATCGCCAGCTCATCGCCTTCCAGGCGCACGAGCAGTGCCGTGACGCCGGCTTCGCCGAGGCGGTCGACGGCGTCGCGAACCGGCGCGTCGGGCTCACAGAACGTCGCCGGCCGCATGATCGCCGACACCGGCGTCGTGCCGACGTCCCGCAGGCCCCGCGCGGTGTGACCGGTGTGGGTCAGGCGCATCCGCATCGTGTGAGCGACGTAGGCCGCGCCGGCTTCGGTGCCGAGCAGGCGGCGCCCCGCCGCCGCCGCGAACTGCGCGCAGGTGCAAGGCTCCCGGGCCCGGACGGTCAGCGCCGGTGACATTCCCGTCAGCAGCGAGGGATGACCGAAGCACTCCCCCGGCTCGAGCACCTGAATCACTTCTCCCTGGTGCACCAGGCTCATCGAGCCGGTAACGATCACCCATAGGCCGATTGCGGGTACGCCCCCCTCGACCAGCACCACTTCGCCGGACTCGAACGCGTGCTCGGTCGCCTGCCGCGCGAGGTCCTGCAGCTCGACGGAATCGACCGCGTCAAACGGGGGGTGCCGGGCCAGGAATGTGTCCAAGTGCTCCATGTTGGGCGCCTCAATTGTGTACGCATCGCGCCTTGCGAGCGACCGGCGACGTGTCAGGGTAATACCAGGCACTCATCAGCGGACCTGGAGGGCATATGCCGGACGAAATGACAGCGCCCGGACCATTCGAGGACGAACTCGCGTACGAGGGTTCCGGCCTTCCGAAGACCACCAACTGGTGGGGCGCGTTCGTGATTGGGCTCGCCGGGACGATCCTGGTCACCGGCAATCGCGCCCGTGATGGTGACCGAGCTCGGGGCGGCCTCCGTCCCGGTGATCCTGGTGATCACCCTCAGCGGCTACGTCCTGTGCCTGTTCCTAGCCGAGCTGTCGGCGATGATGCCCGACCGCTCCGGGGGCTCGCCGTCGTACGCGTACCCGGCGTACAAGGACCGCTGGCCACACCTGGCCGAGCACATCAACGGATTCACCGCCTGGGCCTACTGGCTCGGCTGGTTCCCGGTCGCGCCGCTGAACATGATCTTGGCCTCGTTCTACATCGTCGACCGCTTCGGGCTCTCGACGGCCGGCTTCACCCCGATTCACACACCGATCGCCTACTGGACGGTGGCGATCTCGGTGATCGGGATTCTGCTGCTGTTCATCCCCGCCTTACTGGGGCTTCGCTTCGGCACGGTATTCGCGACGACCCTGGCCTTTTTGTCGATGATCCCGCTGACGTTCCTGGCGATCTCGTGGATCTTCCATCCTGGGGTCGTCGACTTCGGCCAGCTGTTCCACTTCCGCCATACCGACGGCACCGGCTTCTTCGCGAGCCAGTTCCACCACGGGTGGCTGACCCTATACGTGGCGTTCTCGTTCCTGTTGACGTGGAACGTGATCGCGATGGAGGCGGCGGCGTGCTACATCGGCGAGACGCGCAACCCCGACCGGGACGCGAAGATCGCGATGAACCTCGAGGGCGCCTACGGGGTCTTCATCTACGTGATGATCCCGGTCGCGTTCATCATCGTGCTCGGCACCAAAGCGCTCGGGAACGTGGCGCTGGTGGATCCGAAGACGATCTTCGTCCACTTCGCCTCGAGGGTATTCGGCGCCGGAGCCGGCTCGAACATCCTCAACTGGCTGATCGCCATCATGCTGATCCTGGCGCTGATCCTGTCGGCGCTGAACGCGATCACGGGAACCGCGCGCTCGCTGCACCAGATGTCGACCGACGGACAGTTCCCGCGCTTCTTCCAACACGTCAACCGGCACGGGGTACCCGATCGCTCGATGGTGTTCAACGTCGTCTGCTCGATCATCGTCGTGTTCTTCGGCGGCGCGGTCGAGATCTACACGTTCTCAAACGTCGGCTACCTGGCCTCGTTCATCCCGGTGCTGATCGGGTACTACCTGTTGCGCAAGCACCGGCCCAACGTGCGGCGGCCGTTCAGGCTGCCCGAGTGGATGAAGTACCTCGCGCTGGCAATGGCGGCCGTCTATGCGGTCATCTACTTCTGGGGCGGCCCCGTCTACGCGAGCTGTACCTGCAACGCTGCAGGACGTACGACGCTTCCGTACTACTTCATCGGGCTCGGGGTGCTCGCGGCGTACTATCCGCTGTATCTGTGGCGCAAGCGCGGCGACGCAAGGGACGAGAGGCCGACGGAGCCCACGGCGCCGGCGACCTCAGTCGCGCCCGGGGGCGCCAGTCCATGAGGACGGCCTCGGTGTCGGCCCCGCTCGACGCGGTCGACGCGGTCGACGCGGAGGGTCGGTTCGAGCGGATCCTGCTCGCCTCCGAGGGTCGCGCAATCCCGGATGCGGCGATCGGACGCGTGATCGAGCTCGCGAGGCGATCCGACGCCAGCGTCCGCGTGCTCTCGATCGCCCGGGTCCACGGAACCTCGCTCGGCATGCCGACGCCCGGCCTACTCCCGACCAGGACGGAGTGGGCCGAGCAGCATGACCTCGTCGCCAAGGCGGTCAAGCGGTTGCGCCGCAAGGGAATCGACGCCGATGGACACGTGGTCGGGACGCGCAAGTCGACCAAGCGGATCTGCGAAGAGGTGACGCTCGCAGGCTGCGACGCGATCGTGATGGCGGCCGACCCCGATCGCAACCGGCTGGTCGGCGACATGCTCTGGTCCCAGGAGCCCCAGCGGGTGCGCCGGCGCGCGAAGGTGCCGGTGTTCCTGGTGCGCGACCAGGCTGACTGACGGTCAACCGGTGGCGCCGGGTGCGGCGTCCGGGCGTCCGTGCAGCCGCGCGAGCTTGATCGCCAGCTCGAGCGACAAGAGGTCGTCGTCGTCGAGCGCCAGCCCGGTCAGCTCCTCGATTCGTCCCAGGCGCTGGCGCAGCGTGTTGGGATGGATGAACAGCACGCGGGCTGACTCGATCACGCTGCGGCGTTCTGACAGGTAGCGCTCGAGCGTGTCGAGCAGCGCCGTGCGGCGCTTGTGGTCATACGCGATCAGCAGGTCGACCGCCGCCCGCATCCGGTCCCGGGGCGCGTCGTCAGCGCCGATCTGGACCAGGTAGCGGTACGCGCCGACCTCGGAGTAGGCGATCGCGCCGCCGTCGCCCAGCAGCGCCCGGGCGATCGTCGCCGCATCGCGCGCCTCGCGGTACGCGCCGGCAGCGTCGGCCGGCGCTTCGCGCGGCTCGCTGACGCCGATCGCAGCACCGGTGCGTTGTCCCAGTTCGCGGCATTCGCGCAGCAGCCGTTCGACGCCGTGGCGCCGAGCTGGGCCGAAGGCGAGCAGCGCCCTCACCGGGCCGGGTCCGGCTTCGATCGCCGACCGGGGGGCCAGCTCGGCCAGGCCCCGCCCGAGCGCCTCGGCCGCGGTTCGCCACTCGCCCGAGGCCTGCTCTCGTGGGCCGGCCGGCTCGGCGAACACCATCAGGTACGGGGTCGTCAGATCGCAGCGCACCTCGGCCGCCTTGGCGGCCGCAAACGTGGTAGCACCGGCAGCGAGCGCCTCGAACAGATCCTTGATGATGTTGGCGTTGGTCAACCCCTCGATCAGCTCCGCGCGCTTGATGGCAACCGCCGCCAGGTGAGCGACCGCCCGGGCGATCTCGGCGTCCTCGTCGCCGAACGCTCGCTCGGCGTGAGCACCGGCGCATAGCAGCCCCACACGCTCCCCACCGGCGGCCAGCGGCGTGACCAGCAGATCGGCAAGCTCGAGCGACGGCCACAGCGCCCGCGCTGGCGGGCGCTCGCCCCGATCATCGAGCGCGGCGAGCATCAGCTCGGCGGCTGACATCGCCGTCGGCGCTGCCAGGGCCTCGGGCACCGAAGCCAGCAGCGCCAACGCCTCGCCGTCGGGCTCGAGCCTGAATAACTGGCAGACGTCGGCGTTCAGCAGCCGCTGCGTCCCGCGAACGAGGACTGAGCCCAGTTCCAGGGCGCCCGGCGCCGCGGCCACCTGTTGGGCGAGCTCCGACAGACCGGTCAGCGCGTCGACACGCCTGCGCTCCCGGTCGTAGAGCTGGGCATTCTCGATCGCGCCACTGACCAGCGAGGCGATGTGGACGAGCAGCTTCAGCGTGTCCTCGGCGAACTCGTGCGGGGCCTCGGTGTGCAGCACGATGACGCCGATCGTCTCAGCGGCGCGGCTGAGGATCGGCACCGCCACCATCGATTGAAACCGCTCCTCGTCCAGCAGCGGCACGTACTTCATCCGCGGATCCTTCATCGCCTGGTCGCGGATGAACTCAGGCGTGCGGTGGCGAGCGACCCAGCCCGTCAGTCCCTCTTGCACTGAGAACTGCACTTTGCCGACCGCGTCGCCGAACACCGGCGACGCGGCACGGATCGTCAGCTCGGAGTCCTCGAGCAGATAGATAAAGCAAGCGTGGCAGCCGGTCGCCTCGGTCGCGAGGTCGACGACCCCCTGCAGCATCGGCAGCAGCTCGAGCGAGGACGAGACGAGCCTGATGACGCCGTACAGCGTGCGGTTCTCCTCGCGAAGCCCGCGGAGCTCGGCGACGGACGCTGGCGGACCTGCGCTGATTTCCACGGGCTGAACGACCTCCTATGTGCGGGATGCACATTCCGGACCCCGGTAACGGGGTGCCTGGAGCCATTGTGCAGCACCGGCCGAGGCGGATATACCTCACGCGATGGCTGACCGACCCAAAACCGAAGACGACGTACGCCGGATCGTCAAGGACGAGGGGATCGAGTTCCTGTTCGCCCAGTTCGTCGACATGCACGGCAAGCCGAGCGCGAAGCTCGTGCCCGCCCACCATCTCGACGACCTGCTGAGCGAAGGCGCCGGCTTTGCCGGGTTCGCGGCCGGCGACATCGGCCAGGGCCCCGATGACCCGGACATGATCGCGATGCCCGATCCGACCACGCTGACGATCCTGCCGTGGCGCCCGACGGTCGCGCGCTTCGCCTGCGACGTCACGGTCGAAGGTCAAGAGTGGCCGTACTGTCCGCGGACCATCCTCCGCCACGCCCTCAAGCGCGCCGCCGACCGGGGTTACGAGCTCAAGATCGGGGCCGAGCTGGAGTACTTCCTGCTGCGGCGAGCCGCCGACGGCAGCCTCGAGCTCGCCGACCCGCTCGACACCCTCGACCAGCCGTGCTACGACATGCGCGCGCTGACGCGCAACCTCGACTTCGTCTCGGAGGTCGCCAACGCGGTAACCGGCCTGGGCTGGGACAACTACGCCACTGATCACGAGGACGCCAACGGTCAGTTCGAGCAGAACTTCCAGTACGCCGACGCTCTGACCACCTGCGACCGGGCGGTCTTCTTTCGCTACATGGTCGAGTCACTCGCCCAGCAGCGCGGTCTGATCGCGACGTTCATGCCCAAGCCGTTCGCTCATCTGACCGGTAATGGGTGTCACTTCCACATCAGCCTGTGGAAGGACGGCGAGAACCTGTTCGAGCGCGACCCGGGCGACGACCCGCGCGGACTCGGGCTCTCGGAGGCCGGCTACAACTTCATCGGCGGTCTGAAGGCCAACGCGAAGGCCTACATCGCGGTCACAGCGCCAACCGTCAACTCCTACAAGCGGCTGGTCGTCGGCGCTCCGACCAGCGGCGCCACCTGGGCGCCGGCCTACATCAGCTACGGCTACAACAACCGCACCCAGATGCTCCGCGTCCCGGCCCCCGGCCGGATCGAGGACCGGACCGTGGACGGCTCCTGTAACCCGTACCTGGCGGCGACCGCGATGCTCACCGCCGGCCTGGACGGGATCGAGCGGGGCCTGGACCCCGGCGAGCCCAACTCGGCCAACCTATACACGCTCAGCGCCGACGAGCGCGAGGCCAAGGGAATCGAGCTCCTACCCGCCAATCTGCTCGACGCGACCCGCGAGTTGGAGCGTAACGACGCCCTGCGCGCGGGGTTCGGCAAGACCGCCGACGGCGACTACCTCGACTACTTCGTCGAGATCAAGCAGCGCGAGGTCCAAACCGCCCACGAGCAGATCACGCCGTGGGAGCTCGAGCGCTACCTGCAGCTGTTCTGAGCGCCGTCCAAGCTCGCCGGTCAGCCGGGTCAGGCCCGGTCAGCCTGGTCCGAACCGCCGGGCGCCACGCGGCGCGAGCCCGACCCGCTGGAGCGAGCCGACCGTCTGCGGTTGCTGGACGTCGAGGTGGCTGGCCAGCGCGACGAACGCCTTGGCGGTCGTGAGCGCGTCGCCGAGCGCGTGGTGCGCGGGCTCGGCGGGCAGGCCGAGCACCGCGGCCAGGCGTTCGAGCGAGAGCCCGCCGGGCTCGACGCCCCCGCGCTCGCGCAGCCACAGGCGACCGAGCGCCTCGGTGTCGGCATCGAGCGGCAGGCGCAGGCGGCGGCGGCGCAGCTCGCGGCCGAGAAAGCTCCGCTCCAC
>JBPCQU010000042.1:0-26808 GCA_050997795.1 Solirubrobacteraceae bacterium
CCGCGTCTCCGGCGTCCTTCTTGCTCAACCCGGCGCGATCAGCGACCTGGTCTACGAACTCGGACTTTGTCACTTGCTCCTCCTTCGAGTGGGTAGGAATTCTCGACGCTAACACGGCCCGCGGACGGCCGTCACCGCTGGCCGTGCGCCTCCAGCGCCCATTCTCTCCACAGCGCAACCGAATCGGGAACGAGTTTGCACCGTTTCTGCGCAAATTGCGCAAATCAATATCGGTCCGCAGCGCCGCTTTACGCCGTACGGAGCGGGCCTGAGGGCCGGCGCCTCGGCGGGTCGGGGACCAGCCATCCCCGGCGGTCGCGAGAATACAGGCGTGGACCTGGCCCGCATCGCATGGCTCGCGACAGCGCTCGCCTGCCTGGTCGCAGTCGTGATCCTTCTGCTCGAGGGCTACTACGGCTACGCCGGGGTGACGTTCGCGGTCGCCGTCTCGGCGGCGATCAACCTGGTCTAGCCAGACGATCCCGGGGCCTGAGGCTCTGCCGGCGCACGGGCCTGCGACGGCGCGCGGGACTGCGCGGTGAGCACCTCGCCCGGCCTGACCCGGTCCTCGGGCTCGAGGTGGATCAGGACGTCGCTCCCCTTCAGGCGGTCTCCGATCAGATCCTGCAGCTCGTGCGCGGTGCGGTGGGCCACCTCGAGCGAGGTGCCCTCCCGGAACTGCACGTGGAGGTCGACGTAGCGCCGGGCGCCCGCGCGGCGCGTGCGGAGCTCGTGGTAGCCGACCACGTCGCGGGTCGCGAAACCTGCGATCGCCTCCCTGATCGCCTCCACCTCGGCATCCGGCAGGGACTCGTCGACCAGCACGCGGGAGGCTTGGGCGAGCAGGCGCACGCCGGTGGTGACGATCACCAGCGACACTGCGAGCGCGACGACCGGGTCGATCCACTGGGCCTTGGTGAGGGCCACCAGCACGAGGCCGATCAGCACCGTCGCCGAGGTCAGCGCATCGGTCCCGAGATGGACGGCGTCACCGGCGAGCGCCGGCGATCCGGTCCGCCGCGCCGCCCGGCGCAGCCGCGTCGACATGCCGATGTTGACCACCAGCGACACCGCCACCACGGCGATGCCAAGCCCTACCGTATGGACGTGGCCGTGGCCCACGAGGCGGCGGATGGCCTGAAACGCGATCGCCACCGAGCCGATCAGGATCAGGATCCCCTCGATCGCCGCGGCGAGGTTCTCGATCTTCTCGTGGCCGTAGCGGTGGCTCTCGTCAGCCGGCTCGTCGGCCTTGCGGACCGAGAAGAAGGCCACCACCGACGCGACCAGGTCGATGCTCGAATGGACTGCCTCGGTCAGGATCGCCACCGAGCCGGTGATCGTGCCGGCGATCACCTTGAGCAGGATCAGGGTCGCGTTTGAGAGCACCGAAAGTGCGGCCGTGCGCCGCTTGAGGTCGGCACCCGCAGCCAACCCGCCCGGCCCGGTCACAGCGCTCCCGCCCGGCCTCATCACGGCGCTCCGCCCGAGGCCCAGGCGAGCAAAGCCTGGACCGCAGCGCCACGATGGCTGATCACGTCCTTGTCCTCGTCGCTGAGCTCCGCCATCGTCCGGCCGCCCTCGTCGTTGGGGAGAAAGGCCGGGTCATAGCCGAAGCCTCCGCTCCCGCGCGGTTGCGCGGCCAGTCGGCCGCGGCACTCGCCGAACACCACGTGCTCGACGCCGCTGACCGGGTCGGCGTAGGCCAGCGCGCAGACGTAGCGAAGCTCGCTGCCCGCCGGAGCCTGGCGCATCAGCTTGTCGAGGTTCTGCTCGTCGCTGGCGTCGAGGCCGGCGTAACGGGCCGAGCGGACTCCGGGGCGTCCATCGAGCGCGGTCGCCTCGATCCCGGAGTCGTCGGCGATCGCCGCTCGCCCCGTGGCGGCGGCGGCCGCCCGCGCCTTCGGCAGCGCGTTGGACTCGAATGTCTCGCCGTCCTCCGGAGGAAGTTCGATCCCATCCGGAATAGGCTGCACGCTCACCGCGGCCGGCGCCAGCAGCCGCGCGAACTCCCTGCGCTTGTGCGGGTTGCGAGTCGCGAGCACGAGCGACGTTGGCAACGTCATCAGATCAACGAGACGCTGCGGCGACAGTCTCGCCCTGGAGCGCGCGCAGCGAATCGATCCCCTGCGCCGCGAGCGCGAGCAGATCATCGAGATGGGCGCGCGAGAGCGGCGTGCGCTCGGCCGTCGCCTGCACCTCCACGAGCCCCCCTTCCCCGGTCATGACGACGTTGGCGTCGACCTCGGCGGTCGAATCCTCGGAGTAGTCGAGGTCGAGCAGCGCCGCGCCGCCGACGATCCCGCACGAGACCGCCGCGACGGTGCCTGACAGCGGCGAGCGCGCGAGCAGCCCCCGCTGCACCAGCTGCTCGCACGCCAACGACAAGGCCACCATCCCGCCGGTGATCGCCGCGCAGCGGGTGCCGCCGTCGGCCTGCAAGACGTCGCAGTCGACGTAGATCGTGCGTTCGCCGAGCGCCGCGAAGTCGATCACGCCGCGCAGCGAGCGCCCGATCAGACGCTGGATCTCGACCGTCCGGCCGTCCGGGCGACCCTTGCTCACGTCGCGCTGCTTGCGCTCCCCGGTGGAGGCCGGGAGCATCCCGTACTCGGCCGTCACCCACCCGCGCCCGGACCGGGCGAGCCAGCGCGGCACTCCCTCCTGGACCGAAGCGGTGCAGATCACGCGCGTCTCCCCGATCGAGATCAGCGCCGACCCGGTGGCGGTCCGGACGAAGCCGGGCTCGATCGTCGCGGGGCGCAGCTGGCCCGGGGCGCGGCCGTAGCTGCGCGCGGGCGCGCCCACTTCACCCGAGCCGTCACCGCCCAGGTCACTCATGCCGGCACCCCCGCTACCCCGCCGGCATCCCCCACGCCGGTCACGCCGTCACCCGGGCCCCGAGGTCGACGTGCGTGACCTCGCCCAGCGGCATCTGCAAAAAGCGGGTGCCGAGGGCTTGAAACGCCTCGACCCGTCCCGTGCAGCGGAACCGGTAGCTCCCCTCCCCCCGCCGCGGGCTCAAAAGATCGCGGGCCGCGAGCGCGCGCTCGACGCTGCGCGCGACCCCGGGACCAGAGCTGACGAGCGTCACGCCCCGACCCAGCGTCCGCCGCAGCATCGGGGCGATCAGCGGGAAATGGGTGCAGCCGAGGATCACCGTGTCCACCTCCGCCGCCCGCAGCGGCGCGCAGTAGCTCCGCACGGTCTCCACCAGGTCCTGATCGAACGGAAAGCCCGCCTCGATCACCGCCGCCAGGTCCGGGCAGGCGACGCTCTCGAGGTGCACATGCGGGTCCGCGGCGCGCACCGCGCGCTCGTACGCGCCGCTGGCCACGGTCGCCGGGGTCGCCAGCAGTCCGATGCGCCCGCTGCGAGTCCCCGCGACCGCCATCTGCGTCGCCGCCAGGAGCACCCCGATCACGTCGATCGCCAGGCCGCGACCGTCGAAGTGCGCCTGGACCGCGTCGAGCGCCGCCGCGCTAGCCGAGTTGCAGGCCACGACGAGCAGCTTCGCCGCGGGGCGGCCGCCCGCGTCATCCGCCTGCTCGACCAGGTGATCGGCGATCTCGATCGAGAACGCCGTCAGCTCCTCGGGGGTCCGGTCGCCGTACGGCAGGCGGGCGGTGTCGCCCAGGTAGACGTAGTCCTCGGCCGGCAGCGACACGAGCAGCTCGTGGAGAACCGTGAGGCCACCGACCCCGGAGTCGAACACTGCCACCGGAAGCTCGGCGAGCGCGGACACGGTTTCATGGTGTCAGAGCCGGCGGCGCGACCGTTCGCCCGCGCATGCTCGGCCGCGAGCAACGGGTTGGTCGAGAAACGGGAATATATGGCCCGTTAGGCAGCCAACGTCCGCGCCGGACACCGGCGGCTGGAGGCGCAAGTACGCTCGGCGCAGCGATGCGGGCGTTGATCGTGACCAACATGTACCCGAGCCCCGAGCGGCCGGAGCTCGGGAGCTTCGTCTCAGACCAGGTGCAGGCGCTGCGGCGGATCGAAGGCGTGAACGTCGAGGTGTTCGCGTTCGCCCCGGGGGGCGCGGGCGCCTACGTGCGGGGCGCTGCGGCGCTGCGCCGCGCGCACGGCGGCGAGCGCTTCGACGTCGTCCACGCCCATTTCGGGCTCACGCTCTGGCCGGCGCTGGCGGCCCGAGGCGCGGCGCGCGCCGTCACCCTGCACGGCACCGACCTCGCGCATCCGCGCTCGCGCAAGCTGACGCTCGCCGGCCTGCGGCTGATGGACCTGGTCGGGGTCGTGTCAGAGCCTCTCGCGCGCCAGGTGCCGCGTTGGGCCGCCCTCAAGGCGCGCATCGCGGTGCTGCCCTGCGGCGTCGACCTGCACCGTTTCAAGCCGATGGCGCGCCCGCAGGCGCGAGCCGCCCTGGGACTGCCCCCCGAGGGTCCCTACCTGCTGTTCGCCGCCGACCCGTCGCGACCCGAGAAGCGCTTTGACCGCGCGCGCGAGCTAGCCGGCGCAGTCCGGCTGCTGACGCTCGGCCAGATACATCCCGAGCAGGTGCCCCTGTGGGTCAACGCGGCCAACGCGGTGCTGGTCCCCTCAGACCGCGAGGGCTTCGGGCTCGCCACCCTCGAAGCGCTCGCCTGCGACGTCCCGGTGCTCGCGACCCCGGCCGGGATCGCACCCGAGGCGCTCGCCGGCGTCCCGGGAGCGCTGTGCGCCCCGTTCGATCCGCGCACCTGGGCGGCCGCGCTGGCTCCCCATCTGAACGATCCCGATCCTCGGATCGACGGCCGGGCAACAGCGGAGCGGTTCTCCACCGACGCGATGGCGGCCCGGGTGCTCGAGGCGTGGCGGGGCCTGCTCAGCTGAGCGCCAGCGACGGCCACCACTGGGCCAGCCGCCCGCGCGCCGCCCGCGCCTCGGGCACCATCGCCGGACCCCCCGAACCCCCCGGGCCAACCCCCGAACCCCCCGGGCCAACCCCCGGCGCCGCGCTAAGCGCCTCGAGCGTCGCCGCCACCGAGCGCGCCAGCGCCCCCAGGGCGTAACCGCCTTCGAGCACCCCGCCGAGCGGTGCCTGCAGCTCGGCGCCCACGTCGCGCATCGAGGCGGTCATCGCGGCAAAGCCCGCCTCGGTCACGCGGCAGTCGGCGAGCGGATCGTCGCGGTGGGCGTCGAACCCGGCCGAGATCAGCACCAGCTGCGGGGCAAACGCCCGCGCCAGCGGGACCGCGACGCCGTCGACCAGCGAGCAAAACACCGCGTCACCCGAGCCCGGCGCGACCGGCAGGTTGACGGTATATCCGATGCCATCCCCGGAGCCGACGTCCGCCGCCGGCCCGGTGCCCGGATACAGCGGCGACTGGTGGATCGAGACGAACAGGACCCGCCGCTCGCCACTGAAGATGTCATTGGTCCCGTTGCCGTGGTGCACGTCCCAGTCGAGGATCATCACCCGCTCGAGCCCGTGCGCGTCGAGCGCGTGTCGGGCCGCGACCGCGACGTTGTTGAACAGGCAGAAGCCCATCGCGCGCGCCCGCTCGGCGTGGTGGCCGGGGGGCCGGTGGGCGCTGAAGCCACACGGCGCCGATCCGCCGAGCAGGAGATCGACCAGCGCCACGGCGCCGCCCGCACCGTGAAGCGCCGCCTCGAACGACCCTGAGCTGACGACCGTGTCGGGGTCGAGATGCGCACCCCCCGCCAAAGACGCCGCTTCGATCGCCGCGATGTGTGACTCGGAGTGGACCGCGGCCAGCGCCGAGCGCTCCGCCTCGGGCGAGGGCAAGCACTCGTAGCCGAGCCAGTCGCGATCCGCCAGCTCCCGGTCGATGGCCACGATCCTCGCCGCCTGCTCGGGGTGCGGACCGGTGTCGTGGGTCAGCGAGGACGGATGCTCCAGGAGCACGGGGGCGTCGGCCATCGGCGAGTACCGTACCTCCCGGTGCCCACCAACAAGACGCAGGTCGCCGTCGTCGGGGCCGGCGCCGCCGGTCTCTACACCGCGCTGTGCGCCGCACGCCACGGAGCAAATGTGACGCTCGTCTCGGCCACCCCGCTGGCCGAGTCCTCGAGCTATTGGGCCCAAGGAGGGCTGGCCGCCGCGCTCGCGAGCGACGACAGCCCGGACCGCCACCTCGCCGACACGCTCGCCGCCGGTCGAGGCTCGGTCTCCGAGGCCGCCGCCCGGGTCCTGTGTCACGAGGCGCCGGCCGCGGTCGAGGACCTCGCCGCGCTCGGCGTCCGCTTCGACGCCGACCGGCACGGCCGCTTCGCGCTCGGCCTGGAGGGCGGGCACTCGGCGCGCCGGGTCGTGCACGCGGGTGGCGCCGCGACCGGCCGGCGCGTGGTTCGCCAGCTCTCGGCGCTAGTCGCCCAGGACGAGCGCATCGAGGTGCTCGAGCGCCGGCGCGTGGCCGCGGTCGTGACCGACGGAGAGCGAGCCACCGGGGTCGAGCTCGACGACGGCAGCGTTCTCGCCGGCGCGGCGATCGTCCTCGCCACCGGCGGGGCTGCGGCCCTCTGGTCGCGCACCACCAATCCGCCCGGCGCGATCGGCGGCGGGCTGCTGCTCGCGTTCGATGCCGGCGCACAGCTCGCCGACCTGGAGCTGATGCAGTTTCACCCCACAGCCGTGGTCGGAGCCGACGGCGCCGACGGCTTTCTGGTCACCGAGGCCGTGCGCGGCGAGGGAGCGCGCCTGCGCGACTCATCCGGTCAGCGGTTCGTCGACGAGCTCGCCCCCCGGGACGAGGTCGCCCGGGCGGTCCAGAAGCAGATCGACTCCACCGGCTCGAGCTCGGTCGGGCTCGACATGCGCGACGTCGATCCGGCGCTGTTTCCGAACGTGGTCAGCGCGCTGCGGCGCGCCGGGATCGACCCCCAGCGCGAGCTGATCCCGGTCGCCCCCGCCGCGCACTACATGATGGGCGGGATCGCCACTGACCTGCACGGGCGCTGCACCCTGGCCGGCCTGTACGCGGTCGGCGAGTGCTCGTGCACGGGGCTGCACGGCGCCAATCGGCTGGCGTCCAACTCGTTGAGCGAGTGCTTCGTGTTCGGAGCCCGCGCGGCGCGAGCCGCCGCGGCCGAGACGGGACAGGCGGTGGCCCCCGGTGGCACCCCGCCCGAGACCGGATCGCGCCCGGGCGTCCCCGCCGCCACAGCCGACTCGAGGCTCGCCCTGTGGCGCTACGCGGGTCTCGAGCGCAGCGCCGAGGGCCTCGGCACGCTGGCCAGCGACCCGTACCCCCTGGTGCGACTGATCGCGCGCTCGGCGCTCGCGCGTCGAGAATCCCGGGGCGCCCACCAGCGGACTGACTTCCCGCAGCGCGATCCCGAGCTCGACGGAGTCCACGTGACGCTCGGCCAGGCGGGCGAGCCGGCGCTGGCCCGTTGGCCCTAAACCCCGTCCGCACGGAAGACTCTACTTTTTTACTTAACGTGGATTTAATACTTAGAGCGTGGCCAGCTTCACAAGATGCCGGGATACTCGCCCGCAGCCAAGGCACCCAAGCGCCAGAAAGTGGAGCGAGAGACATGTACCGGTTCAGCCGCGCGATCTACCGGGAGATCGCCAACGAGATCGTCGAAGATCCGCACGGCGTCTGTCCGCACGGCAACCACGAGCGGGTGCTCCGGGCCTGCGAGGCGGCGATCGAGCGCCTGGCCACCGACCGCCACTACTTCGCCCGCCCGTCCCGGACGCTGTTCAACGACATCAGGGCCTACTTCCCGATGTGCACCCAGCCCCGCGTGCTGCTGGTGATCGAGCGCTACCTCGCGTGCGCGGACGAATTCCTGCGCAGCCAGCCCCAGAACGGCTACGACCTGTACGGCAATCCGCTCCAGTGCCGCGCGAGCACCCGCAAGGGGACGCCGTGCCAGCGGATGCCCCTGGCCCACAACGGCTACTGCCCCTCGCATCAGCATCTGGCTGAGACCGAGGAGCTCGAGCCGGCGCTCGCCGCTTAGTTCTTATAGGGCCCGCTGACGCGGGCCTTCCTGGTTGACCCGGCATCCGAGCCGCCCCGCAGGCGGTGTAACGTGCGCTGATGCTGCTCGGCGTAGACGTCGGCGGGACGTTCACCGACGCGGTGCTCGCATTCGACGGCCGGGTGGTGACCGCCAAGGCGCCCACCACCCCCGATGACCAGTCCGAGGGCGTCGCCCAAGCCGTGCAGCGGGCGCTGAGCGCGGCCGACGCGAGCGCCGGGAACGTCCGTTCGTTCTCCCACGGGATGACCGTCGCGACCAACGCGCTGCTCGAGGGACGCGGGGCCCGGACGGCTTTCATCGCCACCGAGGGCTTCACCGACATCGTCGCCCTGGGGCGCCAGGACCGACCCGAGCTCTACCGTCTGTGCGCGGCGCGCCCAGCCCCCCTGACGCCCGAGGAGCGACGCTTCGGCGCCCCCGAGCGGATGACCCCCGACGGCCCGCTTCGGCCCCTGGGCGAGGACGGCGCCCGAGAGCTGGCTAGCCGGGTCGCCGCCGCCGAGCCCGAGGCCGTCGCGGTGGCGCTGCTGCACTCCTATCGCCATCCCGAGCACGAGCGCGCGATCGGGCGGGCGCTCGAGGCGCAGCTGCCCGGCGTGCACGTATCGCTGTCACACGAGGTGGTCGGCACCTTCCGGGAGTTCGAGCGCGCGAGCACAACCGAGGTCGACGCCGCCCTCTCGCCGTTGCTGGCCGGCTATCTGCGGCGCCTGATAGACCGCTGCGAGCACGACGGCCTGCCCGAGCCGACGATCATGCAGTCAAACGGCGGCCTGATCGACGTCTCCGCGGCCGCCGGCCACGCCGCCTGGACGATCCTCTCGGGACCGGCGGGGGGCGCTGCCGGGGCGGCGTACGTCGCCCGCGCGTGCGGCGAGCCCGACGCCATCTGCTTTGACATGGGCGGCACCTCGTGCGACGTCTGCGTGGTCGACGGAGGCGAGGTCCAGGAGCAGAGCTCCGCGGAGATAGCCGACCGTCCCCTGGCGCTCCCGACGGTCGCGGTGCACACGGTCGGCGCCGGCGGAGGATCGATCGCCTGGCGCGACGGAGGCGGAGCGCTGCGCGTCGGCCGGCGCTCGGCGGGTGCCGAGCCGGGGCCGGCGTGCTACGGCCGCGGCGGCACCCAGCCCACCGTCACCGACGCCAACCTTCTGCTCGGCCACCTCCCCGAGCAGGCGGCGCTGGGAGGCGATGTTTCGCTCGACCGCGACGCCGCGCAGCGGGCGATCGCCGACCTGGCCGGCGAGCTCGGCCTCGAGCCGCTCGCGTGCGCCGAGGGGATCGTGCGCGTCGCCAACGCCGAGATGGTCCGCGCGCTGCGGGTGGTGACGGTGCAGCGCGGCATCGACCCGCGTGGCTACGCGCTGCTGGCCTTCGGCGGCGCCGGCCCGCTGCACGCCGCGGCGATCGCCGAGGAGCTCGGGATCACAAAGATTCTTTGTCCGCGCGCGTCGGGGGTGCTGGCCGCGCTGGGTCTGGTCGTGTCCCCGCGCCGACGCGACGTCCAGCGCAGCGTGTTCCTGACCGGCGAGGAGCTGACCGCGCGGGCGATCGGCGAGCTCGTCGGCGAGCTGGGCGAGGCAGCGCGCTCCGAGTTGGGAGATTCTGAAGCGCAGCTGCGCGCCACCTTCGAACTGCGCTACCGAGGGCAGGCGTTCGAGCTCCCGATCGGCGGCTCGCTGACGCCCGACCCCGAAGCTCTGCGCGACGCGTTCGAGGCCGAGCACGAGGAGCGCTACGGCTACCACGACCCCGAGCAGGACCTCGAGCTGGTCACGATCCGCGTCTCGGCGATCGTGCCCGGGGCGGACGTGTCACTCGGCGAGGCCGCCGAGGGGCCGACCGAGGAGATCGAGGGCCCGACGGTGATCGAGCTGCCCGAGTCGACCGTGCTGGTCGCGCCGGGGTGGTCGGGTGAAACCGACGAGCACGGCACGATCCATCTCCGTCGCGAGCCGTGACCGGAGCGGACCCGCTTTACGGCTGCCTCGGTGCTTGGACGAGCTGGCCGGTGTCGAGGTCGACGAACGGGCGCCCGGTCGGATCGCGCGGGTGCCTGAGCCCGCTCCCGAGGTAGTTGGGTCCGTGAAGCGGCACGCCATCCCGGGGGACAACGGATCTCGCCTCCGTTTGACGGACGAAGAACGCGTTGACCCCGGTGCTGTCGGTGTGAACCAGCTCATAGCCCTTCTCGGCGCCGAGCGCCCGCAGGGCGCCGAGTGACGCGCCGAAGTAGTCCGTCTCGTCCCACGTGTGCCGATCGTCGGTCGGCATGACAACGCTTGCCTCCAACGCGAGATTGGCGTTGTACTCGACCACGACCACTCGCGCGGCGAACGCCTCGATGGCCTGCCAGACCCAGTAGTCGTTACCGTCGATGTCGATCGACATGACGTCGAACGTTGCCGGCACGCCGGCAGCGGTGAATATCGCCTCCACATTGCCCGGCGTGACCGATGCGTTGCGGGTGGCGACCCGAGAGTTGGGGCGATACTTGCTCTCGAGCGCCGAGTAGGCCTCAGCGTCGGACTCGATGAACAGCCCCGACCATCGGAGGCAGTTGGCCAGCAGAGCACAGGTGGACTGCTCGCCCCGGCCCGCGCCGAACTCCACGAAGTAGCGCGTCTGCGAGCCGATCTGCTCGAGCAGCGCCTGCAGCACTCCATCCTCGCCGTTCTGCGAGAGAATGCCCAGCTCACAGGCGGTCAGCGGCGCGCCCGGACTGGGGCGAACAGCCCGTTTCATCCGCCGCCGAAGCAGCAACCGGCCGGGCAACCCGGCGGGGACAGCGAACCTTCGCGGAGCAGAATTTTCGCTAATCCGTGGCACCAGATCCCGGGCGCGGGCGACCGCTCGAGCCTACCGGATGACCGCCCGGAAAGCCGGGGCTGATCCGCCTGAGAGGATGCATAGGTGACCGCGTCCACGTCCTCAACGCCATGACCGACGTCGATCCGGTCGAGCTCCAGGTCCTGACCGGCGCCCTGCACGCGATCTGCGAGGAGATGGGCGCCGTCCTGATCCGCTCGGCGCACTCGGCCAACATCAAGGAGCGCCGTGACGCTTCCACGGCGCTGTTCGCTCCCAACGGCGAGATGGTGATGCAGGCCGAGCACATCCCCGTGCACCTCGGCGCGATGCCGGCTGCGGTCGCGGCCGTGCTCGACGAGGACCACGCCGAGGGCCGCTCCTGGATCCTCAACGACCCTTACCGCGGCGGCACCCACCTGCCCGACATCACCGTGATCACGCCGGTGCTCGCCGAGGATGATCTGATCGCGTTTGCCGCCAACCGCGCCCATCACGCCGACGTCGGCGGACCAACACCAGGATCGATGCCCGCCGACAGCCAGACGCTGGCGGACGAGGGCGTCGTGATCGAGCCCCGCGTGCTCGACGACTCGGCGATCGCCGAGCTGAGCGGCCTGATGCGCCGCCCCGAGCAGCGGCGCGCCGACCTCCGCGCGCAGTTGGCGGCCGGCCGGATCGGCGCGGTGCGGATCTGCGAGCTGCAGCGCAAGGCCGGCGCCGAGACCCTCCGTGACGCCTTCGAGCAGACGCTCGACTACGCCGAACACCGCATGCGAGCGAGCCTGGGCGAGCTCGCCGACGGCGTCTATGTGGCCAGCGACGTACTCGAGGCGCGCGAAGGCGACCTGCGGATCGCGCTGCGCGCGACCGTCGAAGGCGAGCGCCTGACGCTCGACTTCACCGGCACCGACCCCCAGCACGACGGCAACCTCAACTGCCCGCTCGCGGTGACCCGGTCGGCGTGCTACTTCGCGATCCGGGTTCTCACCGACCCCGACATTCCCGCCAACGCCGGCGCCTACCGGCCGATCGGGGTGATCGCCCCCGAGGGCTCGCTGCTGAACGCCCGCTGCACCAGCGAGGACGTCGCGGCCGCCCCAGCGGTCGTCGGCGGCAACGTCGAGACCTCCTCGCGGGTGGCCGACGTCGTGCTGGGCGCTTTCGGCCGCGCGCTCGGCCAAGGAACGATGAACAACCTGACGCTGGGCAACGACCACGTCGTCTACTACGAGACGATCGCCGGGGGCCAGGGGGCCTGCCCGGACGCCGACGGCCCGAGCGCCGTGCACGTCGCGATGAGCAACACGCTGAATACCCCGATCGAGGCGCTCGAGCTCGAGTTCCCGCTGCGGATGACCGAGTACTCGGTCCGTCGTGGCTCCGGCGGCCGCGGCGAGCACGACGGCGGCGACGGCGTGATCCGCGAGCTCGAGGCGCTCGAGCCCCTTCACTACTCGCTGATCACCGAGCGCCGGCGCCACGCGCCCGCGGGAGCGCAAGGCGGAGAGCCAGGGCTCCGCGGGCGCAACCTGCTCGACGGCTCTGAGCTCGAGCCCAAGTCGATCGGCGAGCTCGAATCCGGCCAGCGGCTGCGGATCGAGACCCCGGGCGGCGGCGGACACGGTTCGCCCGAGGGATAATCCCTCCCGTGAGCGAGCGCGTCGCCTTTCTCGGACTGGGGATCATGGGCTCGCGGATGGCGGCAAATCTCGTCTCCGCGGGGTTTGAGCTGACGGTCTGGAACCGGACCGCCGCGACCGCCGAGCACTTCGCCTCCGAGCACGGCGTGCAGCACGCGTCCAGCCCCGCCCAGGCCACGCGCGACGCGACCGTCGTGATCACGATGGTCGTCGATGGCCCCCAAGTCGAGCAGCTCCTGCTCGGCGACGAAGGCGCCGCGGCCGGAGCGCCGGACGGAGCGCTGCTGATCGACTGCTCCACGATCGGTCCCACGGCCACACGGAGGATCGCCGAGCAGCTGCGCCAGCGCCACGCCGGCTTGACGCTGATCGACGCGCCGGTGACGGGCTCCTCGCCCAAGGCGCAGGACGGGACGCTCACGTTCATGGTCGGCAGCTCGGAGGAGCACTTCGCTCGGATCCGCCCGCTGCTCGCCGCGATGGGCGAGGTGATCGTCCACGCCGGGCCCCAGGGTCACGGTCAGATGGTGAAGCTGATCAACAACGCGGTCGCCGCCTCCAACGCGGCCGTCGTCGGACAGGCACTGCTGGTCGGATCCCGCGCCGGCCTCGACCTCGACGCGCTCGTGAAGGTGATGGGAGCCGGGGCCGGCGGCTCCGCGATGCTCGCCCTCAAGTCGGGGCCGATGCGCGAGCACGACTACTCGACCCTGTTCAAGCTCGAGCACATGCTCAAGGACGTCAAGCTCTGCCTCGACGAGGGCCAGGCGCTCGGGGTCCCGTTTCCGGCCGCCGCCTTCGCCCGCGAGATCCTCACCGCCTCGATGGGGCGCGGCCATGGCGACGATGACTTCGCGGCGATGATCGAGCCACTCGAGGGCATCGCCAGCACGAAGCTGTAGGACCGCTTACGGCGATGTAGCTTGTGCGCCCTGCAGGACGCTAAAAAACCGCGATCTTGCAGGGACATTTTGCGATTTCCGGGTTCTCCCATACAATCTCTCTCGTCCCGTTGCTGACGTTGCACCCGCTGCGCGCACGGAACAGACCCGAAACTACATACAACCTCGTCCCCCCCTTTACTTTATGCCGATTGCTTTTAAAGAATGGGCCGTGACCGTGCGGGCGCTCGCCGAGGGCGAGCAGCTTTTAACGCTCCGCAAGGGCGGCATCCGTGAACCGGAGAAGCACTTCAAGCTCGACTACGAGCGCTTCTTCCTGTATCCCACGTTCGACCATCAGCGCCCCGACCTGGTGCGCGAGTCCCACCGCCCCGAGCTCTCTCGAGCGCTCGAGGAGGGCGTGTGGAGCGACGGCGAGCCCCACCCGCAGGCTCTGCATCGCGGCGAGGAGCTCACCCAGCCCGACCGGGTGCGGATCCGCGCCTGGGCCGAGGTGGCCGACCATTTCACAATCACCGACCGCCGGGCGATCGACGCCCTGTCGCCGTTCTACGTCTGGACTACCGACTACGCCGAGAAGCGGCTGGCCTGGAAACGGCGTCACCCGCTGCACGTGATCCTGCTGCGGACCTACCGGATCCCGCGGCCGGTCACGGTCAAGGTGCGCGACGAATACGGCGGCTGCCGCTCGTGGCTCGAGCTGACGCGCGAGCTCCCCTTCGAAGGCACCCCGGTGCTGTCCGACGAGGAGTTCGAGCGCGCATCCGAGGAGATCGCATCGATCGCCTCCGATCGCCAGCCGGTGCTCGTCTAGGCCTGCCTCCGGGCGTCGATGGCGTGGGTCGAATCGCGCCAGGGCGCCTTCCGCGCCCGGCACGACGAGTCAGTCGCGCGCGACGCTAAGCGCGTCCTGCAGTCGCTCGAGCTGACCGCGGCGCGGATGGCTGAGCTGTTCCCGCGCCCGGTGCCGGACGTCACGGTCGTGCTGCACGGAAGCGTCGCCTCGCTGACGATGACCAACCCAGCGCTGCCGCTGGTGTGGCTGATGACGGCACCGGCGGCCCGCCGCTACGTCGCCGGCTGGGCCGGAGCGCGGGAGCTCCACGTGCTCGCTCCCGCGCTTCTGCGGGCACGAGCCTCGAACGTCGCGGGCTCGCGCGAGATGCTGGCGCTGAGCGCGCCGGCGCTCTACGCCCGGCGGGTGATCGTGGAGAACAACAAGGAGCTGCACAACGCGATGGGTCCGATCCGTATCCGCCGTGAGCTGCGCTGGGCGTGGCTCCTCGAGGGCGCCGCCCGCTGGTTCTCGGGTCAGACTGAGCACGCGCGGCCGGCTATCGCGCGGCGCCTGCGCGAGGGCGGCCGGCCCCACTTCCCCCCGGGCCTGCGCGACGCCACCCTGCTGGGCGGCACCGTGATCGACCTCCTCGCCCGCGAGGAGGGAGAGCGCGCCGCCGCCCAGTTCGCGATGCGCCTCGACCCGCAGGGCCCGCGGCCCGCGATCTCCAGGGCGTTTGACGGCCGGCCAATCGTGCACACCGAAGGCGCTTGGCGCTCTCACCTCGCGCGCATGGCCGGCGCGAGCTGACGGCGGCTCGCTGCGGCTAACCTGGGGCGATGACGGAGTCCGAGCACATCGCCGACGTCGTCAGCAGCACCGGGATCGTCGGCAGCGCGGCCGTGGTCGGCAGCGCGGGCGTGGTCGGCAGCGCGGGCGTGGTCGGCAGCGCGGGCGTCGTTGGCAGCGCGGCGACGACGGGGAGCGCTGCGGTCGTCGGCAGCGCGGCGGTCCTGCTGAGTCTCGGTGTGGTCGGCAGCGCCGGTATCGTCGCCGGGATCGCCAACGTCCGCTGTGCGGCGTGCACCGCTTGCATCGGCTGCATCAACTGCGTCGGCTGCGTGGCCTGCATCGGCTGCGAGGGCCTGCGCGGTGCCGTCGGGGCAATCGGTCAGCACGCCTGACCAGGACCGTATGGGGCGGCCGGGGAAGTGGAGCATCTGTGGATCTGCGCCGACGGAGTTCCTGCGGCCGCCCGTCAGTGCACCAGCAGCGTCACCAGCCACACCACCACTGCCCCCAGCGCCAGCGCCGCGACCAGCCCCGCCAGAAGTCTCAGCGGCCGGACCGGCGAAATTGCCGACCCGCCCGCCCCGGCGGGGATCAGCTCTGACTCCAGCAGCACCTCGCGCGCGGTGGCGACCCCGGCGAGTGGGACCACGACGTCGCGCGGGCCCGCGGCGAGGAAGTCGGGCACGTCGAACCCCGGGCTGCGGCGCAGCAGGCTGGGGACCCCCTCCTCGAGCAGCAGGGCCTGGATGAACTCCGCCTCGGCGAGGTTTCGAGCCCCCGCGACGCGGACCAGCTTGCCCTCGGCGAGCTGGGGCTTGATCTTGCGCGCCTTGCGATGGCGGTCGGAGACCTCCCCCGCCGGCTCGCTGCCCGCCTCGCGCACCAGCGGCAGCGCGCAGGCAGGGCAGAACCGCTCGCCGGCCCCAAAGCGCGAACCGCAGCCGGGGCAGACAAGGTCCTCGACCCCACCCGGCTGATGGCCCATCAGCTCACGAGCTCATCTGGCGGCTCGGGGCACATCGGCTAACCGGTGCCCCTCACCAGCTCCGCATCGGCCACCTTGCCGTCGCGGATCCGGTAGGCCTTGATCTCGGGCTGATCCCCGGCCAGCCCGACGATCACGTACAGGGCCTCGGGATAGAAGGCGAGGTTGATGTCGGTCTGTGACGGATACGGGGCGCTGCGGGTGTGCGAGTGGTAGATCGCGCCGAGGTCGAGCCCCTCGTCGTCGATCGACATCTGGATCCGGTATTGCTCGGCTCCGGCGATCTCGTACCGGAGCGGGCTCGCGGCGGCGTTGACGGCCCGAAACACCTTGACCGCCTCGCCGTCGCGGGAGGCGATCATCCCGCAGCACTCGTTGGGGGCGTCGGACCGCGCGTGGGCGAGGATCTCGTCGAGCAGGTCCTGGGCGATCCACATCGCCGGCCGAGGCTAGCAGCGGGCCTCGAAGTTCCCGACCGCCGCCGACGGGCTCCTCCTCACTGAACCCCCTGCACGATCGCGTAGGGAACCGCCTTCTGCGCGCTGCCCGGATACAGCAGCTCGCCGATCATCGCCTCGTGCTGGGCCTCGCCGGCCATGATCTGGGCGCCGAGCGTGATCAGCCCCGGATCGTCGAGCTTGGTCAGCGCGACGAAGTAGGCGCCCAGCGTCACCCGCTCGAGGTCGAGCACCAGGTGCACCGCGTCGCGGGAGCTCTGCAGCTGACCGAGCCGGCCCTTGACCCTCCGGTGGGCCAGGGCCCGGTCGGCGGCGGCGACACCGGCGGGCGGCTGGGGCGCCGGCGTCCCGAGCACCGCGAGCCGCGCGCGCAGCACGCGAACGTGAGCCTCCTCGTGTGTGCGCAGCGGCGTAAGCCCGCGCTGCGCGCGCGGCGTCAGCACCGAGGACGCGAGCACGTGCTGATAGCAGAACAGCAGCAGCAGCTCCACGCTCAGCAGGCGGTGCAGGCGCTTGGCGTCCGATTCGGCCTGCGCCGTCGGCGTCGCGGCGCCGGCGGAGCCGACCCCGGCTCCGGCCCCGACCCCCACCGCACCGGCGGCCGCGACGCCCGCGCTCGCCCCGGCCACGAGCAGCTCACGTCTCGTCGGGCCGGCCGGTCTCACTCGGCTCCGGTCACGAACGCCGAGGGGACTGGGGGCAGCCCCTGAGCCAGGCGGAGGATCGCGATGTGCTGGGCGTCACTGGCGAGAATCGACGCCGCCGCGGCGCGCACGGGCCCCGGCGCGAGCTTCGGGATCGCGTCCAGGTAGGCGTTGATCTGCGCGCGCTCGAGGCCGTGCAGGAGCGCCAGCACCCCGGCGCCGTCGACCGAGTGACCGAGGTCATAGCTCGCCGCGCGCGGCGGCGCCTTGCCTTTCGCGGCCTTGATCAGGGATAGCAGCTCGCCGGTGTGCTGCAGCTCCTCGTCGAGGAACTGCTTCGCGGTCCTGGCGTCGGGACGCGTCAGCATCGGGATCCCCGCCGTGTAGGCCGCCACCGTGTGGCGCTCGAGGTCGAGCAGGCGGTCGAGGATCTCGATGTCGGCCAGCTGAATCGGCCGGGCCACCGTCTTGACCGATTCATGACCGGTCTTCGCCGCCCGGCCGCAACCCGCCAGCGCGAGCGCGCCCACACCCGCGAGCGCCGCGCCGGCGCCGCTCAGCAGCGCCCGGCGTGAGCCGCCGTCGTCGTCACTCACCACCAGACGGTGGAGTCCAGGTTCTCGATCTGCTCGACCGGCTGGGTGTAGATCCCGGAAGAGAGGTATTTCCACCCGTCGTCGCAGACGATGAAGACCACGTTGCCCTCGTCGAGCTCGCCGGCGATCCGAACCGCGACCCGGGCGATCGCCCCCGACGAGACGCCCGCGAACAGGCGCTCCTCGTCGAGCAGCTTGCGTGTGAACACGATCGCGTCGTGGTTGGTGACGAAGATCTTGCGGTCCAGCAGCCCGAGATCGATGATCGGCGGTATGAAGCCATCCTCCAACGAGCGCAGCCCCTGAACGGGCTCGCCCTGCATCGGCTCGGCGGCGACGATCTTGACCTGGTCACCGAGCTCCTCCTTGAGCCGGCGACCGTTGCCCATCAGGGTCCCGCCGGTTCCGAGCCCGGCGACGAACGCTGCCACCTCGTCGAGCTCCTCGAGGATCTCCAGCGCCGTGCCGTTGTAGTGCGCGTCGGGGTTGGCCGGGTTGCCGTACTGATAGGGCATGTAGTAGGACACGTCCTTCTGGGCCATGTCGAGCGCCGTCTCGACCGCGCCGTTTGACCCCTTGGCACCCTCGGAGTACACGATCTCGGCGCCGTACATGCGTAGCAGCTGCGTGCGCTCGGGGGTCACGTTCTCGGGCATCACGACCTTCAGCCGGTAGCCCTTGCGCCCGCAGATCATCGCCAGCGAGATCCCCGTGTTGCCGGAGGTCGGCTCGAGGATCGTCTGGCCGGGGGCGATCAGCCCCTTCTCCTCGGCGTCCTCGATCATCGCCCGCGCAACCCGGTCCTTGACCGACCCGGTGGGGTTGCGTGACTCGAGCTTGGCCCACACCCGCACCCCGGGCTTGGGACTGAGGCGCTTGAGCTCGACTAGCGGCGTATGGCCGATCGCCTGGACGATGTCGCCGTACCGGCCCCCGCAGGGCTTGTTCTGCAACGTCTCGGCGGCCATTGCTTCAGGAAGTGTAGCGAGGCCCGATGGGCGGCGGGCGCGATCGGCGCCGCCCGGTTTCGGCTACGCCGCGCCGCCGGCCATCGCCGGCAGAATCACCAGCGTGTCGGCGGCGCCGACCGAAGTCTCGAGCCCGTCCAGCACCCGCACGTCCTCGTCGTTGAGGTAGACGTTGACATAGCGGTTCAGGCCGCCGTCGGCCGCGAACAGCTGTGACTGGGTCTCGGGGTGGCTGTCGGCGACCGAGCGCAGGATCTCCCCCACCGACGCCCCGTCGGCGCTCAGCTCCTTCTCCCCGCCGACGGAGGGGCGCAGCACGGGTGGGATGCGAATCGTGGCCATCGTGGCGGGAACCCTACCTAGTGCGCGCCGGCGCAGAAGGCCTCGTAGTTGGGGAACACGCCGAGCTCCTCGTCGGAGATCGTCTCCGGATCGCGCGAGCAGATCGGGCACTCGGGGTCGCGGCGCACCTTGACCTCGGTCACCCCGGCGGCCAGCGCGTCGTACATCAGCAGGCGCCCGACCAGCGGCTCGCCCTCGCCGAGGATCAGCTTGATGACCTCGGTCGCCTGCAGCAGCCCCATCGTCCCGGGGAGCACGCCGAGCACGCCGTTGGCCCCGCAGGAGGGCGCCAGCTCGGCGGGCGGCGGAACCGGGAACAGGCAGCGGTAGCAGGGCCCGTCGTAGGGCTTGAAGACCGAGAGCTGACCCTCGAAGCCGAGGATCGCCGCCGAGACGACGGGAATCTGCAAGCGCACCGAGGCGTCGTTGAGCAGGTACCGGGTAGGGAAGTTGTCCAGGCCGTCGACGACGATGTCGTAGCCCGGCAGGATGTCCATGATGTTGTCGGTCCCGAGCCGGACGGCGTACTTCTTGACCTCGACGTCGGGGTTCAGCGCGGTGATCGTCTGCTCGGCGGAGTCGACCTTGGCCACCCCCACCCGCTCGCTCGAGTGGATCACCTGACGCTGCAGGTTCGACAGGTCAACCGTGTCGTCGTCGACGATCCCGAGCGTCCCCACCCCCGCGGCGGCGAGGTACAGGGCCGCCGGCGAACCGAGCCCGCCGGCCCCCAGCAGCAGGACCTTGGCGTCGAGCAGCTTCTGCTGTCCCTCGATCCCTACTTCATCAAGCAGCAGATGGCGCGAGTAGCGCTCGCGCTGCTCGGCGCTCAGCGTCCGCGGCTGCTGCACCTCGTAGCCGCGGTCCTTCCACAGCGTGAAGCCGCCGGTCATCGACTCCACCTGCTCATAACCGAGGTCCTCGATCAGCGTCCTCGCCGCCCAGGCCGAGCGGTTGCCCGACTGGCAGTAGAGGATCACGTGCTGGTCGCGATCGGGGGCGGCGCCCTCGATCCGCGACTCCAGATACGACTTCGGGACGTGCTTGGCGCCCGGGATGTGACCGGTGGACCACTCCTCGGTCTCGCGCACGTCGATCACCACGGCGCCGTTTGAGACCTGCTCGCGGACGACCGATGGATCGACCTCTTCGATCCTGCTCTTGATCTGGCGCAGCACCTCGGCTCCGGACGGGCTCATCGCGTGAAACTCCTCAAAGACGGTATGAATTCAATACTTCAGAGAGTATAGCGCCGTCGCCTACTCTGGAATCTCGGCCGTCGCGGGCAGTCCGAGCCGCTTGTACTCCTCATAGCGGGCGCGCCATCTCTCGCCTGAGGAGGGTCGCTGCGGGACGCCGCCGCCCACCACCTGGTCCAGCGAGTCGAGGCAGTCCTCCCAGCCGGCGGAGTCGCGCGCGGCCTTGGCGGCGCTGTCGAGCACGACCGAGAAGGCGAGCCGGCAAGCGGCGCCGTCCTCGCGCGGCTCGAGCTCGAACGTCAGCCGGTCATCGCCCCAAGTGAACACCAGCCGTTGCTCGCTGCGCACCTCGAGCACCTCGCCGCTCATCGGTGGGTAGCGGTCCTCGGCGAAGCGAAACGCGATCGGCGCGCCGGGGCGCAGCTCGGCGAACTCGACGGTGGTCGGAAACCACTGCCCGAGCGCCTCTGGGTCGGTGACGGCCTCCCAGACCGCCGCCACCGGGTGCGGGAAGGTGCGCTCGAAGCGAACCACCGGCTGGCCGCCGGATTGCTCGTAGGTGCCTGTGACGTTCATTGCAAATCCTCCTGTCGGGTGGTGTCCAGATGGCGGCCGAGCGCGTCGAGCCTTGCCTCCCAGAGCTCGCGGTAAGGGGCCAGCCACGCGTCGAGCTCGGCCAGCGGCCCGGGCTCGATCTCGTACACGCGCCGCTGAGCCTGCACCCGGACGCGCACCAGCCCCGCCTCGCGCAGCACCCGCAGGTGCTTGGAGGTCCCGGGCTGGGAGAGCCCCAGCGCCTGCACGAGCTCGCCGGCCGCACGGGGCCGGTCGCGCAGCATCGCCAGCGCCGCGCGCCGGTGGGGGTCGGTGAGAGCTGACCACGTTGATGCCATAACGGCAATATAACCAATTATATATATAAATGGTTTTGCCGCCTGGGCGCCGGCGCCACGCGTTCGCGCCCCGGCGAGCCGGTCTACGATCATCTGGCGCCGTGCGTGCCCCGGTCGACCACATCCAAGCCCCCCCGTTCCCGCCCCGGCTGCCGTGGATCAACGCCGGCCCGCTGCGGATCGACCAGCAGCTCGGACGGCCGGTGCTGATCGAGTTCTGGGACTTCTGCCGGCCCAATTCGATTCGCACCCTGCCCTACCTCAAGGCCTGGCACGAGCGCTATGAGTCAGACGGGCTGCGCGTGATCGGGGTCCACGCGCCGGGTTTTGCGCCCTCGGCCGAGCTCGAGGCGGTCACCGCGGCGGTCGCGCGGCTCGAGGTTCGCTACCCGGTCGTCGTCGACGCCGAGCTCGAGACCTGGCGGGAGTACGGAAATCTGGGCTGGCCGGCGCGCTACCTGTTCGACCAACAGGGACGGCTGTTCGAGTACCACTACGGCGAGGGCGCCTACGAGGAGACCGAGCTCGCGATCCAGGAGCTGCTCGGCGTGCAGCGCCCCCCACTGGCGCCGATCCGCCCCGAGGACGAACCGGGCGCGTGGCTGGCCCCCCAGAGCGAGGAAGTCGCCGGCGCCTACGGCGGGCCCTACGAAGCCGGCGGCGTGTGGGCGGTGCTGGACGGCTCCGGTAGCGTGACCGCCAACGGCCGCTCAATCGCGGTCGCGAACCCCGGCTGCTACGAGCTGATCGCGCACCCGCGCAGCACCGCGGGCGTGCTCGAGCTCTCAGTCGGTGACGGGGTCCGCTGCCACGCGGTCTGCTTCACCCCGGGTCTGGCGCCCTGAGCATCAATCGAGCAGGTTGGCGAGCTCGGGCGGCCCCTCGCCCGAGACCCAGACGCAGAAGCCGACCCGGTAGGGGCTCCGGGCCGGATCGCGCCCGAGGAAGCTCGGCTCCTGCACCCAGCAACCCGAGTTGATCAGCTGGGTGCCCGTAGCCGTGCGCCACTCGGCGCCGTCATCACCGGGCAGCGGGCCGGCCCGGTGGGTGTGACCAAAGATCACGTGCGGCGCCTGGATCGCCAGCCCGCCCAGCGCCAGCTCGAGCCCGCGCAGCCCCGACCGGCGCAGCGCCGCGCCCGACAAGTCGGCGCGCAGCGGCCCGATTCCCGCCCGGTTGCACGCCGCCACCAGCACCGGGAACCCGGCCGCCACCGCTCGCCGGCGCAGTCCGCGGCGCCCCGGGCCGGTCAGCGCGCTCCAGCCCTTGACCGAGCCGCCGTGCAAGCTGCCTCCGAGCTCCGGCGCGATCCGCTGCGCGAGCGCGTGGATCCACGCGTAGATCGGCGCCAGCGCTGCTTCGTACTCCTCGGCGCTGCGCGGACCGTCGGCGGGCAGCCCGACGATCCGCCCCATCACCCCGGCCGCGAGGCGCTCGATCGTCGGCATCGTCAGGTGCAGGTCGGCGTAGTGGCCGTGGGTCGCGTAGACGTCGGGACGCAACCAGACGCCGGGGTAGGCGGAGCGCACCCTGGCCCCGTCGAACCATCCCGCCAGCTCGGCCAGCGGCTCCCCGGGCCGCCAGTCGACCTCGGTCTCCAGCTCGAGCGGCGCGGGGGGCCCGCCGCGCGCCCGGCGCTGAAACCAGGCGGCGAGCAGCGCGTGGTCGTGGTTGCCGGGGACGATCAGCACCTCGGTTCCCGGACCCAGCGCCGTGGCGATCTCCGTCAGCGGCTCGCGCGCGGCGCGCAGCGCGTCGCGCTGGGGACCGTGGCGCAGCTCGAGCAGGTCACCCAGCAGCACCAGCCGGTCGCAGGCCGCGGCGGCCTCGAGCAGCGGCGCGCGCGACGGCGGACTTCGCAGGACGTCGCGCTTGGTCTGTGAGCCGAGGTGCAGATCGGAGACGACCAGCGTGCGCAGCCCGCGCCCCCGAGACGACGCGGTCAGGGGGCGCCGGCGGCGATCGCCTGACGGATCGCCTTCGGGAGCATGAAGCGGACGTCCTCGGAGACCACTTCGAGCTCGCGCACGTCGTCCGTGCCGAGCTGGCGGAAGAAGTCGACCAGCCGCTGGACGAGCTCCTCGGGGGCGCTCGCGCCGGAGGTGATGCCGACCACCTGCTTGCCCTGCAGCCACTCCGTGCGCACCTGGGCCTCGTTGTCGATCAGGTAGGAGTCGGCGCCGTGCTCGCGCGCCACCTCCACCAGGCGGTTTGAGTTCGATGAGTTGCGCGAGCCGATCACCAGCACCAGGTCGGACTTGCGCGCGAGCTGCTTGACCGCCGCCTGACGGTTGGTGGTCGCGTAGCAGATGTCATCGGTGCGCGGTCCGGTGATCGCCGGGAAGCGCTCGCGCAGGCGGTCGATGATCGCGCTCGTCTCGTCCACCGAAAGGGTCGTCTGCGAGATGTAGGCGACCTTGGCCGGATCGGAGACCTCGAGCTCATCGACTCCCGCCTCGTCCTCGCTCAGGACGATGTTGGCGGGAGCCTCGCCCATCGTGCCCTCGACCTCCTCGTGGCCGGCGTGGCCGATCAGCACGATCGTGTAGTCCTCGGAGGCGAACTTCTTGGCCTCGACGTGGACTTTGGTCACCAGCGGACAGGTGGCGTCGATCGTGTGCAGCCCGCGCGCGCCAGCGTTGGCGTGCACGCTGGGAGCGACGCCGTGGGCCGAGAACACGACCGTGGCCCCCTCCGGCACATCGGACTCGGACTCGACGAACACCGCTCCCCGCGCGCGCAGCTGCTCGACCACGTGCTTGTTGTGGACGATCTCCTTTCGCACGTAGACCGGTGCCCCGTAGAGCTCGAGCGCGCGCTCGACGGTCTGCACGGCGCGATCGACGCCGGCGCAGTAGCCGCGCGGGGCGGCGAGCAGAATCGTCTCCGGGACGTGGTCAGCCATCCCCATGCAGTGTAGGTGGGGCTCAGTCGTTGGCCGTGACGGCTTCGAGCAACTCGGCGAACTGGGCCCGCGCGGCCTCGCGCCGAGCTGGGATGTGCTCGCTGGGGACGCCATCTGGTGGCGCCTCGTAGCCGCGCAGCACCTGGCGCGCGACCGAAGCGCGGTGAACCTCGTCGGGGCCGTCGTAGATCCTCGCCGCGCGGGCGTAGCGGTACATCGCCTCGAGCGGCAGGTCGGTCGAGTAGCCGAGTGCGCCGTGGGCCTGGAGGGCACGGTCGACGACGTCGTGCAGCACCTTGGCGCCGTAGAACTTGATCAGCGCGATCTCCTTGCGCGCCGCGGCAACGCCCTCGGTGTCCATCTTCCACGCCGCGTGCAGCGTCATCAGCCGTGCCGCCTGCAACTCGGCCTCGGAGTCGGCGATCCAGTTCTGAACCGTCTCGTGCTTGCCCAGCACCGAGCCGTGGGCGTAGCGGTAGAGCGAGCGCTCGCAGAGCATGTCAAACGCGCGGCGCGCCACCCCCAGCCACCGCATGCAGTGGTGGATGCGCCCCGGGTAGAGCCGCTGCTGGGCGATCAGGAACCCGGCCCCCTCGGCGCCGAGCAGCGCCTCGCCGGGGACCCGAACGTCCTCGTAGAGGATCTCGGCGTGGTTGCCGTAGCGGCCGAAGGACTCGTAGGGGTGCTCCATCGTGGAGACGTCGCGCAGCACCTTGACCCCGGGCGCGTCGGCGTCGACGATCAGCATCGAGGCGCGCTGGTGGGGCCGCGCGTCGGGGTCGGTGACCGCCATCACGATCAGGAAGTCGGCGATCGAGCCGTTGGAGGAGAACCACTTGTGGCCGTTGATCACCCACCCGTCGCCGTCGCGCGTGGCCCGGGTCGACAGCAGCGTCGGGTCAGAGCCGGCGGTGTCAGGCTCGGTCATGCTGAAGGCGGACTTCAGGTCACCGGCCAGCAGCGGATACAGGTAGCGCTCCTTCTGCTCGGGCGTGCCCGCGAGCGCGAGGATCTCCGAATTGCCGGAGTCGGGCGCCGCATTGCCGAACATAAGCGGCGCGATCGGACTCGAGCCGAGGATCTCGTGCATCAGGCCGAGCTTGACCTGTCCGAAGCCCTGCCCGCCGAGCTCGGGATCGAGGTGCGCGGCCCACAGCCCCTGGGCCTTGACTTCCTCCTGCAGCGACTTGGCGGCCCGCTGCAACCCGTCCCAGCCGATCTCGCCGTAAAGCGTCTCGAGCGGCCACACGCGCTCGCGCACGAAGGCTCGCATCCACTCGAGCTTTTGCCCGAATTCCTTCTCGGTGGAGAAATCCCAGGCCATCGAAAGTGAAGGCTACCGCTGAGGCGCCTTGCGGGTACGCTTGTCCCTGCTTCACACGCTCGACTAAAGGGTTTCTCCAAGTGCCACAGCAGCACCTCGACCGCCTGACTTCGACCGACGCGTCGTTCCTGCACCAAGAAGGCCGCGCGTCGCATATGCACATCGGCGCGGTGCTGCTGTTCGAGGGGCCGGCGCCGCCGTTTGAGAGCTATCTCGACCACGTTCGCTCGCGGCTTCACTTCGTGCCGCGCTACCGCCAGAAGCTGGCCACGCCGCCGCTGGAGACCGGACGGCCACTGTGGGTCGACGACCCGAGCTTCAACCTCGAGTACCACGTCCGCCACACCGCGCTGCCCGCCCCTGGAAGCGAGGAGCAGCTGTTCCTGCTCGCCTCGAGGGTCGCCTCCCAGCAGCTCGACCGCGCCAAGCCGCTGTGGGAGAACTGGCTTGTCGAGGGCCTCGCCGACGGGCGCTTCGCGCTGATCATGAAGACCCACCACTCGCTCGTGGACGGCGTCTCCGGCGTCGATCTCGCGACCGTGCTGTTCGACGCCGAGCCCGAGCCCCAGCCGCCGCCCGAGGATCTCGAGCCGTGGCGCCCGCAACCCGAGCCGACCGGCGCCGAGCTCGTCGCCGCCGGGGTTCGCGGGATCGTCAAGACGACGGCCGAGCTCGTCGCGCGGGGGATCGCGGCGGCGAGCCGGCCGGCGACTTCGCTCGCCCTGATCCGCGACGCGGCCGAGGGGGTCGGGGAGATCGTCTGGGCGGGGCTCAACCCCGCTCCCGAGACCCCGCTGAACGTTCCGATCGGTCCGCACCGGCGCTACGCGGTCGTGCGCCAACAGCTGTCGGACTACAAAGAGGTCAAGGACGCGCTCGGTGGCACGGTCAACGACGTTGTGCTGACAGTCGTCTCGGGCGCGCTGGCGCAGTGGCTGCGCTCGCGCGGGATCCGCATCGAGGGGCTCGAGATGCGCGCGCTGGTCCCGGTCTCCGTGCGGACCGAGGCCCACAAGAACACGCTCGGCAACCAGCTCACGGTGATGCGGGGGCCGCTCCCGGTCTACATCGAGGACCCGGTCGCCCGGCTGCGGTTCGTGCGCGCGGCGATGGACGGCCTCAAGGAATCCAAGCAGGCCGAGGGCGCGGCCACCCTCGCCGCGGTCAACAACCTCGCGCCGCCGACCGTGCTCGCGCAGGCCTCGCGGTTGAACTTCTCGACTCGTCTGTTCAACCTGATCGTGACCAACATCCCGGGCCCCCAGCTGCCGCTGTACGTGCTCGGGCGCCGGCTCGATGACCTGTTCCCGGTCGCGTTCCTGCCCGACCACCACGCGCTGGCGGTCGCGATCATGTCCTACAACGGAGGGCTCGACTTCGGGCTGCTGGGCGACTACGACGCGCTACCCGACATCGACCTGATCGCCGAAGGAATCGAAGCCTCGCTCGCTGAGCTGCTGGACGTGGCGCGCGGCAAGCGCCCGCGCAGGGCGGGCTCCGCGAAGGGATCGCCCCCCGCGAAGGGACCGCGGGGCCCCAAGGGAGCGCCGGCGACCGAGGCGCCGGCCACCGCGGGGGCGCCGGCCGCCAAGCGGTCGCCGGCCAAGGC
>JBPCQU010000078.1:0-2785 GCA_050997795.1 Solirubrobacteraceae bacterium
CGGGCATCAGCCGGTAGTAGGCGGAGTTGTCGATCCCCTTGAAGGACAGCATCGGCCCGAGGTGGTTGCCCTCGGCGGTGTGGTTGTAGACCACATCGAGGATCACCTCGATCCCGTGCTGGTGAAACGCCTTGACCATCCCCTTGAACTCCCGCACCTGCTCGCCCCGCCGTCCGGTGGCGGCGTACTCGGAGTGCGGCGCGAAGTAGCCGATCGTGCTGTAGCCCCAGTAGTTGCGAAGGCCGCGCTCGAACAGGAACGACTCGTCGCAGATGTGATGCACCGGCAGCAACTCAACCGCCGTCACGCCGAGATCCTTGAGGTATTCGATCGCCGGCTCGGAGGCGAGGCCCGCGTAGGTTCCGCGCAGGTCCTCGCGCACGTCGGGGTGGCGCATCGTGAAGCCCTTGACGTGCGTCTCGTAGATGATCGTTCGCGTGAACGGGATATGAGGCGGCGTGTCGTCCTCCCAGTCGAAGGCGTCGTCGACGACCACGGACTTGGGCACGGCGGCGGCGTCGTCCTCGTCATCGGGCTCGAGGTCGGCGTCCTCGTCGCCGTTCGGAACGTAGGGGAGGACGTTGGCGTCGTGCTCCCAGGCGACGGTCCCCTCGATCGCCTTGGCATAGGGGTCGAGCAGCAGCTTGGCGGGGTTGAAGCGGTCCCCCTGGTCGGGGGCGTAGGGCCCGTGGACGCGGAAGCCGTAGCGCTGGCCGGGGCCGACGCCGGGGAGATAGCAGTGCCAGTTGAGCGCGCGGCGGCTCGCGATCTCGATCCGAGCCTCCTCGCCCTGATCGTCGAATAGGCATAGCTCGACCGCTTCGGCGTGCTCGGAGAAGATCGCGAAGTTCGTGCCGCCGCCGTCCCAGATCGCGCCGAGCGGAAACGGGTGGCCAGGCCACACCGCGGTCATCTGAGCAAGGCCCCTGACATCGGCGGCAGTTTGAGGTATCCGTCGTCCAGACGCGCCCCGGTTTCGGTGGCCAGCGCGATCGTGGTGGCGGCGCACGCCAGCGCCACCGGCTCAGAGCCGAAGTTGCAGGCGATCTCATGCGGTTCGCGGCGGAAGCGCAGCCACCGCTGGGACTCGCTGAACTCGATCGCCTCGGCCTCGCCGGACCCCAGCTCGCCTCGCGCCTCGATCAGCTCTTGGTACAGCCGGGCGATCCCCGGATCGCGGCGACGGGTCAGCTTCGAGCGCTCGAACGTCGCCGGGTCCTCGGGGTCGGGGATCTGGGTGCCGAACTCGGCAAACGAGGCGAATTCTCTCCGGCGCCCCTCCCTCGTGGCGACCGCGATCTCCTCGTCGATATGGTTTGAGAAGAACTGAAACGGCGCCGGCTCGCCGTACTCCTCGCCCATGAACAGCTGCGGGATGAACGGCGCCAGCAGCGTGCAGAACGCCGCCAGGGGGCGGGCGGAGGCCGGCATCCGCTCGCCGAAGGCGCGGTTTCCGACCTGGTCGTGGTTCTGCGAGAAGACGACGAATCGGTCCACCGGGACATCCTCGGCCGGGGCGCCAAATCTCCTCCGGCGAAAATGAGAATAAGAACCATCATCGACGTGGGGGCGATGAAGTGCTTTGGCCAGCTGCGCGACCCGCCCGAAGTCGGCGTAGTAGCCGTCGCGCTCCGCGGTGACCAGGGTGCGCAGCGAGTGATGGAAGTCATCCGCCCAGGCGGCGTCACACGCGTGGCCGCCGCGGTCGCGGGGGCGCATCACGATCGGGTCGTTGAGTCCCGACTCGGCGATTACGTAGGCCCGCGGATCGACCGCGTGCACGCGCCGCGCGACGGCGGCGACGATGTGCTCGGCGCTCGAATCGAAGATCGCGTGGATCGCGTCGAGCCGCAGGCCGTCGACCCCAAAATCCGTTACCCATCCCTGGGCGCTCTGGCAGACCCACTCGCGGACCGGGTCGCAGTCGGCGTCGTCGTAGTTGATCGCCCGGCCCCACGGCGTCTCGTACTTGGAGGTGAAGTACGGGCCGAATGCTTCCATGGCCTGCGCGCCGGAAGCGCCGAGGTGGTTGTAGACCACGTCCAGGATCATCGCGAGCCCCTCTGCGTGCGCGGCGGCGACGAGCCGAGCGAGGCCCTCCGGACCGCCGTATGAGGACTGCGCGGCGCTGATGTAGACGCCGTCGTAACCCCAGCCACGGGCCCCGGGAAACTCGGCCACCGGCATTATCTCGATCGCGGTGACGCCGAGCTGCGCCAGCGCGCCGAGGTGCGGGATCGCGCCTTCGAACGTTCCTTGGGCGCTGAACGTGCCGACGTGCAGCTCGTAGATCAGCAGCTGGTCGGCGGCCGGGGGCGTGAACGAATCGACGGCCCCGGCCAGCGCACCGGCGTCGAGCACGCGCGAGGGTCCGCGCAGTCCGTACGGCTGCCAGCGCGAGCAGGGATCGGGGAGCTCCCGGCCCTCGACCAAGAAGCAGTAGTCGTCTCCGGCGTGAGCCGGGGCGGCTACCTCATAAACCCCATAGCCGGCGGGATCGAGCGCCAGCTCGCGTCCGTCCAGCGACAGCGCAATCGACGAGGGGTGCGGCGCCCAGACGCGAAACTGGACCCGGCCGTCGTCGAGCACGCGCGCGCCGAGCGGGCGCTCCCAGGGGTAGGGGGCGGTCACTCGGAGTCGGGTACGAGCCAGATCGCGGCCAGCGGGGGCAGCGTCAGCTCCGCCGAGAACGGCTGGTCGTGCCAGGGGATCGGCTCGGGCGCCACGCCGCCGAGGTTGCCGACGTCGCTGCCGCCGTAGTAGGCCGAGTCGGTGTTGATCGCCT
>JBPCQU010000130.1:0-3432 GCA_050997795.1 Solirubrobacteraceae bacterium
CGTGAAGCTCAACGTGTCGCTTCGCACCAACCTGATCTCCGCGGTCATCGCGGGCGTGATCTATCTGATCATTTATCTCGCCACCGGCGGCGGCGTGGCGGGGGCGATCATCGGCGCGGTGATCTTAGCCGTGATCGTGTTCTTGATCGCGTTTGCCTTCAGCCGGCTGATCGCACCGCGGCTTCGATGAGCCGGCGGTTTGACCGGGCGCCGGGGAGCGATGCTCGGGGTGCTCACGGAGCCCTGATCGCTCGCTGTCGCGCCCCTCGATGCTGGAGTTCTGTGGGTGTGCGCGGACTTGGTGTAAGACGTCTGAAACCCGCCCAGTGTGGGAATCTGACGACGCTGCACGGGGCTGAAGGACCTTGGGGGGAATCCCAAGGAGCACCGCCCGCCGCAGACGCTATTCACCCTTGCTCGCCGGTCTTGGTGGATATAGGTTTAGCGCCGTCACTTCGGCGTGGTGCGGCCAGGCCATGCGAAGGCTCTGGCCTTCGTTCCCTGATGAGCGGATCGAGGCGCTCTCGCCTCAGGCGCCTTGCTCCTTTGCTGGCAGAACGAAGCTAGCGAGAGCAGCCGAGTCCGCTTGACGCCCTTCACCGGGCGTCTGGCCGGGCGGGCCGTACGGGAAGGACCAGGATGTCTACGCGATACGCGCAAGTGCGAGTGCCCGTCGTGCCGGCTGGCGTTCGGCTTGCCACAATGATCGCAGCATGCGACGATGAGGCTCGGCGATACCAGTCGCGGGGAAGGGACGGGGATGTCCGAGCGGACCGAAGTCCGAGCCGACGATCCGTACAGCGGGCGGCAACCAACCAGTCACGAGCGGCGGGCGGGTCAGCCCTGGGATGCGTCGTACCTCGATGGCCCGGCGCCCTGGGACGTTGGAGGACCACAGCCAGCGATACTGCGTCTGGCGGGCGAAGGCGCATTCGCCGGCGCAGTCCTCGATGCAGGATGCGGGACGGGCGAGAACGCCCTTCACGTCGCCTCTCTGAGGCTGCACGTTGTGGGAGTCGATGTGGCTGAGACCGCACTGTCGATCGCGCGAGAGAAGGCCACGGGTCGCGGCATAGACGCTGACTTCGTAGCTGGCGATGCCTTGCACCTAGACCGTCTGGGCCAAGTGTTTGAGACGGTGCTCGATTGCGGGTTGTTCCACACGTTCGACAGCGATGAGCGGCGAGACTACGTGGCGGGTCTGGCGTCTGTGACGAGTCGTGGCGGGCACCTGCACGTGCTCTGTTTCAGTGACGTCGGACCTCATAGCGGCCCGCATCCCATCAGTCAGCAGGAGTTGAGGGCAGCGTTCAAACGCGGCGGCGGCTGGAGCGTTGCCTCCCTCAGTCCGGATCGGATCCAGACAAGGTTCGACGCGCGGGGTGCACCGGCCTGGTTGGCGAAGCTCGAACGGATCTAGTCACAGGTTCACGCCCGGTCGACATCCCTGCCCGGGTCAGCTGGCGTTCCCGGACCGGTGCAGCTCCCGGCGACCCCGCCCGCGCTGCTTGCGCCGCGGTCATACGCTACGGGCATGGATATTCAATTCATTGCCAGCATCGCGGTGATCACACCGGATCCGCAGAAGAGCCGCGAGTTGTTCATCGGTGCGCTGGGCCTCCCGCTCGAGGCGAGTCCCGGCAGCGACTACTTCCACAGCGAGCGGGTCGAGGGCAGCAAGCATTTCGGGGTGTGGCCGCTGTCCGAGGCCGCTCAGGCGTGCTTTGGCACACCGGAATGGCCGGCGCATCGCACCGTCCCGCAGATGAGCCTGGAGTTCGAGGTGCGCGACGCCGACGCTGTTCAGTCCGCCGCCGAAGAATTACGCCGGCGGGGATTTACCCTGCTACACGACCGGCGCAAGGAGCCGTGGGGCCAAACGGTGGCTCGGCTTCAATCGGAAGAAGGCTCGATCATCGGGATCTCGTTCGCGCCCTCGCTGCACGACTGACCAGCGCAGTGCCGGCTTCTCCTTCGGCCAACTACGGGCGCGGAGAAGGAGCCACCGGACGGGCGACGATCCAGTCGGATTCAGCCTGCACGTAGATCGCCGTCAGAACCGGATTCCGATTCCGTCGAGCCGGAGGGCCGGCGAAAGCACTTACGACAGACGCCCGCCAGTGCTTCAACGCTTGACCTCCTGCACCATCCAGCCGTTGCCGTCGGGATCGTTGAACGACGCGAACGACCCGTAGGTGCGCCGATCGGGGTCAAGGCCGGGCCTCCGGCCCTGGGCGCCAAAGTGGAACGGCTCGCTGATCTCGACGTTTCTGGAGACAAGCTCGGCTCGCGCGGCTTCGATGTCCCGCACGACAAGGTGCAGCCCCTGGACGGCCCCCGCCCGCTCGGGATTTCGCATCAACGTGATCGAGCAGGCCGAGCCCGGTGGAGTGAGCTGGATGACGCGGAAGTCCCCGCCGCCACGATGATCAACGTCGACATGGAATCCGACCCGCTCGCTGTAGAACGCCTTCGCGCGATCCATGTCCGCAACCGGCATGACGATGAGTTCCAGCTTGTAATCCACGACCACCCCCTTGTCTCGATGTACGGCGTAAGACCGTAGGCGTGATCGATTCTCATCGGTGCGCTCGGGTGCTCAGCGAGATCCCTCGCGTCGCGGGGCCGGTAAGGAGCCCCACGACGAGTGATCGGCGCGCGTGAGGTCGGGGCCCAACGGCGCGGTGACCACGGCGCAAACGATCAGCACAGGCGCCGGCAGCATCGCGATGCCCGCCGTGATCATCCCGACGAGGCCGATAAGGCAACCCAGCGTCGCAAGCGACCACGCCACGCGATCCGCGAAATGGCTGCGGCGCGTGCCCTTCAGGTGTAGCAGCACGGGCAGCACCAAGCTGATTACGGCTGGAGCACCAACGAAACCGAGGACCCCGGGGCCCGCGACATGTACGAGCGTGTAGCAATGCCGCACGCAGTCCGGGTCGGCCACGCTGCCGCGATCATGAACCGTGTAGGCGAGGACCACCGGCAGCACGCCCAACGCGAACGCTGCGCCGTTGAACCACACCCAGCGCGGGACTCGATCAAGCGCACGCGCGTGTTCGCGGCCGCTCCCGCGGTCAGCTGGTGACGCGTTTGTCGGCCGCCTAACCACGTCATGTCACTCGGGTTGGTCTCGACGTAGGCTAATCCTGCGGCTTCGGCCTATGGCCTTGGCGGCGTCTTCGATCTCGGATCGTCGCAGCAGGTAGATGCCGGGCAACGCCACCAGGAGCGCGGCAAAACCAGGCGCGATCAGCAGCCAGCCGGTTGCCCCTCCGAGTCCGACGATGATCAGCGCCAGCCCGACGGCGCCGATGAGCAGTAGCGCGAGCAGCCGGAGCCGCACTCTTGAACGCTGCCGTGGCCACACGAGGAGCGATCCATTATCGCTGTCAGCCGTGCGCGACGTTCCGCCCCGGTTGACATGCA
>JBPCQU010000163.1:0-5229 GCA_050997795.1 Solirubrobacteraceae bacterium
CCAGAGGAACGCGAGGATCACGATGTGTGGAATCGCCAGCACCCACTTGACCAGCCACAGACCGCGGTTGAGCCGGGGATCGAGGGTGCCTTCGATGCGGAGCGGATAGCTCATCGAAGGATGGGGAGAGGTCATTTTTGGAGTTTCCTTTCCGGGGAGAATGAAACGGCCCTGCATTGCCTCGGAAACTAGATTCGGATTGGACGCATGGCGATGGGTGCCACTGCGCATCCTCGCTGCCGTCCACTCACCTCACCAGCTTCGCGATACTGATCATGCGCCGATGTCCAGCTCCGACCAGCTCCCAGCCATTCGCGCCGCCCGCGGGAAGGCGCCGGACCGCTCGTCCGGCCAGCCGGCAGAACGGACCGACGCGCCCCGGCAGCGGGTGGCGCCGATGTTGTGGCGTGTGTTCGCCGCTAACGCGGCGGTGTTTGCGCTGGCGTTCGCGCTCTTGGCGCTCAGCCCGGTGACGATCCACGCGAGGATCCGGCTCGTCGAGCTGGTGGTCCTCCTGGTCGGCCTGGTCGTGATGCTAGTTGCGGACCTGCTGCTATTGCGCCACGTGCTAGCGCCGATTCACCGGCTGGCGAGGGTCATGGGAGCGATCGATCCCCTCCATCCAGGTCAGCGGGCATTGGGCTTCGAGCACGCGAGCAGTGAAACGTTCGCCCTGGCGCATGCGTTCAATCAGATGCTCGATCGGCTCGAGGACGAGCGGCGCGAGAGCTCCGCGCGGGCACTGGCCGCGCAGGAGGGTGAGCGTCTGAGGATCGCGCGAGAGCTGCACGACGAGATCGGGCAGACGCTGACCGCGGTCGCCTTGCGCGCGGAGCACGCGTCCTCGCGCGCGGATTCCGATCGCGGGGAGCTCGGGCGGCTGGCTGAGATCGTCCAGGACACGTTGCAGGAGGTCCGCCGGATCTCAAGAGAGCTGCGACCGGAGGCGCTCGACGAGCTGGGCCTGGTCAATGCCTTGATCGCCCTCTGCTCGCGGGTCGGGCAGCAGAGTAGTCTGCGCGTTCACCGCCAGCTCGATGGCTCGCTGCCGGCGTTGCCAGCCGACGTCGAGCTGGCGATCTACCGGATCGCTCAGGAGGCACTGACTAACGTGATGCGACACTCGAACGCCTCGGAGGTCACGCTCTCCCTGACCCGTTCCGACAGCGAGCTGGTGCTGAAGGTCTCAGACAACGGGGACGGGCTCCCCGAGCCCGTGAGCGAGGGAGGCGGGCTGAGGGGCATGCGCGAGCGCGCTTTTCTGATCGGTGGGGATTTGCGGATCGAGTCGGGCGAGGGCGCTGGTGTTGCCGTTGCTCTGCGCCTTGCCCTCGACGAGGATGGAGAGCACGCGTGCCCACGCCGTTGAAGACGGGGCCTGCTCGCCGACGACCACGCGGTCGTCCGCAGCGGCCTGAAGATGGTGCTGGACTCGCAGCCTGACATCGAGGTGGTGGCGGAGGCGGGTGACGGCGCCGAGGCGGTGCAGAAGGCTCTGAGTGACGGTGTCGATCTGGCGATCCTCGACGTCGCGATGCCGCGCATGACCGGTCTGCAGGCGGTCGCGGAGCTGCACCGCCGTCGCCCGGAGCTGCGCGTGCTGATCCTCTCGATGTACGACAATGAGCAGTACTTCTTCGAGGCGCTGAAGGCGGGCGCGTCCGGGTACGTGCTCAAGTCGGCGGCGAATCGTGATCTGGTTGAGGCGATCCGGGCCAGCATGCGCGGTGAGCCGTTCCTGTATCCGGCGGCAGTCACAGCGTTGATCCGGGATTACCTCGAGCGTGCGCGCCACGGCGAGGCGACGCCGGAGGATCCGCTCACCCCACGCGAGCTCGAGGTGGTGAAGCTGATCGCCGAGGGGCATACGAGCGAGGAGATCGCCGAAACGCTGGTGATCTCAAAGAAGACGGTGGAGCGCCACCGCGCGAACATCCTCGAGAAGCTGGGGATGAAAAACCGGGTCGAGCTGACCCGCTACGCGATCCGCCGCGGCCTCGTCGAACCGTGATCGCCGCGCCGCGCCGCGCCGCGACACCCCGCGCTGGGCTGCGCGGCCACCCGTCAGCCGGTGACCACGGATTCACGCGTCGGCAGGCACGGGTGTCACCTTACGCGGGAGAGAGGGCTCGACGCGCAGTAGCCGGGCCGGCCAGCGCGGATCGGGCGGCGTCAGCGGCCTTGGGGTTCTCGCCGAAGCTCGAAGCAGCTCCGGGACGCGGGTAGACGAGCGCGAACGTCGTCCGGCCGTCCTTGGAGACGAACGCGTCGCTGCCGGTCGAGCCGTAGGAGGCGATGCGCGCGCCGGGCAGTGCCGCCTGTAGGCGGTCATTGACCCGGTTCAGGTCGGCCTTCACCCGGGGTGAGCCCACGGTCGGGGGAGCGCGCGGCCTTTCCCTCCGGCAGCATCAACACCGGCACAAGCGGGGTGCTGCCGTTGCGGTCGCTGGCGTAGCGCTCGGCGATCGCGACCGTGGTCTTCCATCCTTCCTTGCCCGGAACGGGGAACTCCCCTTTCAGCGCCTTCGAGGGCGGGACCAGCTGCGGCGATACCAGCGATCGCCTGCACGATCCAGCCGACTACGACAAGACGCTCGTGCGCCAGAACCCAACGCGTCAGCGACGACACCGGAGGCCTCCTATCGGTTCGAGAAATCAATAGCCGAGCAGGCTCGCAGGCGGCGTAGCACCAGCAATGGGGTCAGTCTCCTATCGCGTCCCGAAGCGACCCCATAGCTGGCTCAAGTCGAGGAAATGCAGCCCAGCACCGATAGCCAGAGCGACAGTTCGCGGCCAGTCTTGCCGCTCGTAATCGCGACGGAAGGAGCAGCTTCGATGCCCTGGATCATCGTCCTGGCCGAATGCCAACATGCGCCTCATGGGCGGGTAGTCCTGGAGGAGCGCGTGGTCGCCGCCCATTTTCGAGTGCGGTCAATCGTCAGCCCAGCTGTCGGGCGTGTGGGATGGGCGATCGTCGACGCAGACGAGCTCGAGCGAGCAGAGGACGGCCCGCCGATGCAGGTCGGGGAGCTGGAGATCCACTACGTGGAGTATGGGCCTCGGTCGACCACCAGGGTGCCGACCTGCGGGATCTCCTTTTCAACGAGCCGTGGTTCTGTGTGGAGGGGCTGGTCTTCGGTGCCCTCGGCTGGATCGTCTCGAGCACCGCTCGGGCGCGACGGCGGTGGCCACTGCGACCGCTGCGACCGCCGGGCTGACCATCCTTGGACTCCTCTCGGCGACAGGCGTCATCGGGAAGGTGGTGGTTGGATGAACGCCCACCCGGTACTCACGCGCCGTGACCGCTTTGGAAGATGAGGGTCGCCACCCATTCCGGTCAGGCGCCTGAGGCGCGACGCTAATCGTCGAATCGACCAAAGGAGGATCAGATGAACACCGTCGCTGCTGACCCCGCCCCTAGGCACACCGAGCTTCCCGAAACCCGGGGGGCGCAGACGCGCCTGCTGGTCGTCGATGACCACGCAGCGGTCCGTGCCGGCCTGCAAGGTCTGCTCGAGGACGAGGGTGACTTCGAGGTGGTGGCTGCCGTGGCCAGCGCAGAGGCGGCAATGGCGGTCGCCGAGCGCGAGCCGATCGACGTGGCCGTGGTCGACTACCAGCTCGGCGGCCGCAACGGCCTGTGGTGAGTCGCAAGCTCAAGCGGCTGCCCTCGCCGCCGGCCGTGCTCATCTATTCCGCCTATGCTGACGGCGTCCTGGCCGCTGCGGCGGTGGTGGCGGAGGCCGACGCGATTGTCAGCAAAGGTGAGCTCGGATCAGAGCTGTGCGATCAGATCCGCCGCGTGGCGCGTGGCCACTCAGGCTTGCGTCCCATGCCCACGTGGCTGGGAGAGACGATCCGCAGCCGATTCGGGCACGAGGAGCAGGCGATGTTCGGCATGCTGCTCGCCGGCATCGACCCGAGCGAGATCGCCGCGACGCTGGGACTCTCTGAGGCAGGTCTGGAGTCTCGTCTGTGGGCAATGCTTCGCAAGCTCGAGGCGCCTCACCTTGAGCACGGATTCGCGGATGCCGTCGGCGATGCGGCGTGATCGCATGAGCTCGCTCTCACAATCGAGCACCTCGATCGAGCGGACCGGTGTGAGGCCGCGCCGGGCCTCACGACGGCGTGGCTACCTACCGCTGCTGCAGCGGGTTGCCGGGCTGAATGCCCTGCTCGCGCTCGCCGCCGTCACGATCACGGCGGTCGTACTGGCGCCGCGCAAGGTTTCCTCCTTCGCCGTGGACGAGGAGGTCGTGGTGTTGGTGGCCGCGGTCGGTTTGGTGGTGCTCGTGAACGTCTACCTGCTGCGGCGCGTGGTCGGGCCGGTTCAGGCGCTGACGGCCCTGGCCAGGCGCGTCGACCTCACGAGCCCAGGTCAACGGATAGCCGCCGCAGAGCCGACATCCGAGGCAGGGGAGCTGGCGGTGACCTTCAACGAGATGCTCGAGCGGCTCCAGACCGAGCGATGGGAGGCCATCGGGCGGGTGCTTGCCGCGCAGGAGGCAGAACGCCTGCGGTTCGCCCAAGAGCTGCACGACCAAGTCGGCCAGCAGCTGACGGCTGTGCTGCTGGGGCTCTCCCGGGTCCAGTCCCGGGCGCCCGATGAGCTGCAAGATGATGTGCTCGCCGTGCAGGACGTGGTGCGCGCAGGCCTCGAGGACGTGCGGCGGATCGCGATCGAGTTGCGACCGGAGGCGCTCGACGACCTCGGTCTGGTCAGCGCGGTCGCGGTGCTGGCAGAGCGATTCTCAGAGGGCTCGGCCTCAACGTGACCGTGAACGTCGCGCCGGACCTTCCCGAGCTCTCCACCGAAAGCGAGCTGGTGGTGTATCGCGTCGCCCAAGAGGCGCTCACGAACGTCGCGCGCCACTCCGGTGTGGACGTGGCCGAGCTGACGCTCGCGCGCGAGTGCCCGGACTTGACGCTGACGGTTCGCGACCGCGGGCGCGGGCTCCCGGCCGGGATCGGGGCGGGCACGGGCATGCGCGGAATGCGAGAGCGCGCGACCCTGATCGGTGCCCGCCTCCAGATCCGCAACCTGGACGGAAATGGTGGCTGCGAGGTTCGCCTCGACGTGCCGCTCGAGGGTTCCCAGTGATCCCGCTGAAGACGCGGATCTTGCTCGCCGACGACCACGCGGTCGTCCGTCACGGGCTACGGCTGGTGCTCGACGCACAGCCCGACCTACATGTCGTCGCCGAGGCAGGTGACGGCGCGGAGGCGGTA
>JBPCQU010000009.1:0-5268 GCA_050997795.1 Solirubrobacteraceae bacterium
GCAAACGCCCGACTGACGTCTGGTTTCACACCATCGTCCCGACGAACGGGCGTGAGAAGACCGGCTATCCGACCCAGAAGCCCGAGGGCGTGCTTCGGCGGATGGTCGCTGCCTCCTCGCGAGCCGGAGGCTGGTGCCTTGACCCGTTCGCGGGCTCGGGCACGCTCGGCGCGGTGTGTCGCGAGCTCGGTCGCCGCTTCGTGCTCGTGGACGAGAGCCCGGTCGCGATCGAGGTGATGCGCGCCCGCCTCGACGCCAGCTCGGAGCCGGTCAATCCTTCAGATCGGGCACGAGCGGCACGAACCTGACCGGGTCCAGCCGCTCCCGGCGTAGGCCGTCAGGTGCGCGCCAGACTCGAACCAGGCGCTGTCGGCGGGCCCCGACGGGGACCACCATCCGACCGCTGGGCGCGAGCTGCCGCTCGAGCGCCGGCGGCACCTCGGGTCCGGTCGCGGCGGCCACGTTGATCGCGTCAAACGGCGCCTGCTCGGGGAGACCACGCCAGCCGTCGCCGACGACGCAGGTCACGTTCTCGATTCCGACCTCTTCGAGCACGAGCTGCGCCGTGACGCTCAGCTTGGCGTGGCGCTCGATCGTCCACACTTCGGCGGCGAGCAGTGACAGCAGCGCCGCGTGGTAGCCAGACCCGGTGCCGACGTCGAGCACGCGGTCGCCCGGGCGCAGCTCGAGCAGCTCGAGCATCCTCGCGACCACCACCGGCTGGGAGATCGTCTGCTCGCAGTCGATCGGCAGCGCGACGTTCTCATACGCCCGGTCGCGGTCGCGCTCGTCGACGAAGCGCTCCCTTGGCACCGCGGCGATCGCCCGCAGCACGCGTTCGTCCGCCACCGCGCTGCCCAGCCGCCGCGAGAGTGCCAGCGCGCGGTCCATGCACGCCATTGTCCCGTAACCGCCCGGAGTGCCGACAGCGGGCTCCACCGCCCTGGAGGACGTGGCAAAATTCGGCCATGGCCGCAAGCGCCACCGTCCAACGCGCGCTGATGCTGGTCCTGGTCGCCCTGCTCGTCACGATCGGCGTGATCCTGTTGACCGACCAGGCCTCGCAGGGGCCCCCGACCGCGACCGCGAGCTCGGAGTTCATCGGCCCGACGATGCCACCCGGGCTGCGGGCGGCGAACTTCTCGCTCTCCGACCAAGACGGTCGCCGCGTGACCCTGTCTCGCTACCGCGGCCACGTGGTCGTGCTGACCTTTATCCACTCGCTGTGCCACGACACGTGCCCGTTCATGGTCGAGCAGATCAAGGGCGCGCTCAACCAGCTTCCGCACGACGGCCGCGGCGTCCCCGCGATCGGCGTCAGCGTCGACCCCTCCGAGGACACCATCGCGCGCCGACGGACGTTTCTGACTCGGCACGAGATGCTGGGCCGGATGGCGTTCGTCAGCGGTCCGCTGCGCGCGATGCGGCGCGTGTGGCACGCGTACGCGGTCGAGCCGGTGACGCCGAAGGTCGACCATTCGACGTTCGTGTTCCTGATCGACAAGCGTGGCCTGGAGCGGGTCGGCTTCGCCGCCGACCAGCTGACCCCGGAAGGGCTCGCGCACGACATCCGCGCGCTCGAGCGCGAGAACGCTTAGCGCCGTCGAGCGCTCGCCAGCGTTCGCAGGTCGTGCGCGACGGGGTCGGGGAGGTATGGGTACAGGTAGCCCGAACGCTCGTCACCGTGGCGATCGATCAGATAAAGCGCCTCGGTGTGGGTGATGTCGCCCTTCTCGGGCCGGACGTAGATGTCGTAGGCCTTCCACACCCGCGCGAGCTGGGAGTGGGTTCCCATCAGCCAATGCCACGGGGACACGCCGGCGAGGCCCCAGGCCCGGACGGCCGCACGCGTGCTCGCAGGCGTGTCGAGGGGGTTGACGCTGACCACTACCAGCACCGGCCGCTGAGCTCGCGACAGCAGGCGCTCGGCGGCAGCGAGGGCGCGACCCGCGAGCGGGCACCCCTGCCGGCAGTGAGAGTCGAAGAAGACCATCGTGATCGTGCGTCCGCGTAGCGAGGTCAGCGAGAAGCGGTGGCCACTCTGGTCGCGCAGCGCCGTGATCTGAGGGGCCGGTCGTGTGCCGGCCGCCCACGTCGCCTCACCGCGCAACCCGGCGGCCGCCCGAGCCGAGGTTGCGGATGCCGACGGCTTGGCGAGCAGGAAGTGCGCTCCGACGCCGGCGCCGAGTCCGATCAGCAGCGCGCCCGCGAGGACAGCGACGATCTGAGCCGGGCCGACCCGCGCCCGCTTGGCCTGCGCGCCGGCGCCGGCCTCCATCAGGGTTCGCGGCGCGGAGGCTCGGTAGGGGTGATCTCGGTCTGCGCTGGGGGAGGCCCGGCGGGCGTGATCCCGGTGTGGGCTGGGGGAGGCCCGGCGGGCGTGATCCCCGTCTCCTCCGGCGGGGCGGCCGCCACGACTTCGGGTGAGGGGAGCGCCGCCGAGGACGTGGGCGTCTCCTCCGGCACGCGGGCGTAAACGGTGTGCAGCCAGAAACCGAGCACGACCACCAGGAAGCCCGGAAGCAGCAATGAGAGCAGCGAGCCGGCCAGGAAGTTATCGGCGAACGGGATCGGTGGCATCTTGCGGTCAGTCCTCCTCAGGTCGTGAGCGCTGGTCGACGCTGGCGCGTCTCGCTTTCCGGCTCGAGCCAGCGATAGACACCCAGCATTATGGCGACGGTGTAGGAGATCGAGCCGGGCACCCACATCATCCCGGCCGCGAGCTGCTGGTCGGTCAGGGCCGAGATGCCGCCGGGCCTGTGCCCGAGCGCGGCGTAGTGGGCGATCAGGGGCTCGGGGACGAGCACCAGCGTGATCGCGAGCGCCCATCCGATGACCATGGCTCCAACCACATATGCGATTCGCGCCGGCCAGATCAAGCGCGGGCGCAGCGGACCGGGGTCGATCACACGCGCCCAGAACAGCAGGCCGGTGAAGAAGAACATCGCGTGCTCGAGCTGATGGACGGCATTCGAGTTCAGAGTCGCGTTGTAGGCGCCGGGAATGTGCCATCCGATGATCGTCGCGTTGAACAGCAAAAACGCCGGCAACGGGCGCGCCAGCGCGCGCAGCGGGGCGGTCCAGCGGGCTCGGGCCAGCGCCCGCCCGACCGTCGCTCGCGAGTGCAACGGCAACGCACGCCACATCCGAGGCCAAGGGCGGCCGAGCAGGATCAGCGGCGGCGCTACCGTGAGCAGCAGCACGTGTTGCAGCATGTGGGCCCAGAAGAGCTGGTCGGCGTAGCCGTCGAGGGGAGACTCGAGGGCGAGCACGATAGTCGCCAGGCCGGCCGCAAATGACGCCGTCCGCAGCGGCTCCGCGGATGTGCGTCTGTAACCCCGGCCGCCGAGCCAGTACAGCACGGCCGCGATCGTCACGTAGGCCAGCGGCGGCTCGATCGACCAGCCTCCCACGCTCATCGCCGCTCACCATCCGGGTTCGCCTGATTGGCGATGGCGTGGGTCGTCCGGCTGCTCATCGCCGCTCACCCTCCGGGTTCGCCCGCAGCAATGCCCGCCCGCTCGCCCTCCGGGCTCGCCCTCGGGTCCGCCGCCCGCTCGGCTTCCTGCCTCGCCTGAATGGGCGGCACCCGAGTCATCCGGCTGGGCGGCTGCTGCGTCATCCGGCTGGCGATGGCGTGGGTCATCCAGCTGCTCATGGCGATGCTGCGACTCGGGACACCAGCTAGAGCACGTAGAGGAGCACGAACAGAACCACGCCGTTGAACACGTAGAACGACCAGAAGAACGAGCACGCCCCCAGCCCCGCCTTCACGACCGCGGTGTCGGCCAGGACCTCGGCGGAGGTGTCGGGGACGCCCTCGCGCCGCCTACGCCAGACGGTCGCGACTTGGGTTTCGATCCAGTACACACACGCCAGCGCGAACACGGAGTAGAACAAGGTCCAGCCGATGAACACGCTCGCGTAGCCGCCGCTCGCGGGGCCAAAGCCCAGCGTCGTCCACTCGATCACCTGCAGCACCACCGCCAGCAGCGCGAGCAGCAGCGCTGCCGCCCCGGCACTAACCGCGAGCTCGTGCCGCGTCGCCGCGGCGCGCAGCGCCACGGCGCTGAGGATCAGCGCCACCAGGATCGCGATGCCGAGGCCGAGCGAGGGGTGCACCGAGCCGATCTTCCAGTCCTTGTGGGTGTCCAGCGAACGCAGGTAGAAGTAGGCGAACACGAACGACACGAGGAAGAACGCGGCCGCGCCGCAGAGCTGGCGAGCGCCGACCCACAGCGCTCGCGGCTGCCACTCGGGCGGCTCGAGCTCGATCTGGGGATGGGTGGGGGCTGATGCCGAGCCTTCCATCGCCTAGCTCCCTCCGCCCGCGGGCGCGAACGCCGGGCCTCGCGCCGGCTCGACTCCATAGGGATAGGGATCCTCGTCGAACACCGGGAATCGATCGAAGTCGTGCAGTGGTACCGGCGTCGGCAGCTGCCACTCCGCTGCCTTCGAGTTCCACGGGTTCGGCTCGGCCGGCTCGCGCTTGAGGATCAGCGACCAGACGAGGTTGACCAGGAAGACCAGCATCGAGAGCCCGATCACGAACGCCGAGACCGAGACCCAGATGTTGAGCGGCTGCAGGTTGGTGGGGTAGGTCACAACCCGCCGGGGCATCCCCAGGAAGCCGAGTGCGAACAGCGGCATGAAGGTCGAGTTGAACGCGATGAACAGCGACCAGAAGTGGATCCTGGCCAGGCGCTCGTTGAACCGAAGCCCGGTCATCTTCGGCCCCCAGTAGTAGATCGCGGCGAACACCGTGAACACCAGCCCGCCCATGATCGTGTAGTGGAAGTGCGCCATCGAGAAGAAGCTGCCGTGCGTCGTGACGTCGCTGGGGACGTCGGACAGGAACACTCCGGAGATGCCGCCGACCAGGAAGTTGAACACCCACGCGAGGCAGAACCACATCGGCACCGTGAAACGTATTCGCCCTCGCCAGAGCGTGCCCATCGCGCACAGGAAGATGAACCCGGTGGGGAGCGAGATCAGCTCGGTCGACAGCATGTAGAAGGGCCGCAGGTCGGCGTTGATTCCGCTCACGAACAGGTGGTGCTGCCAGACGAAGAAGCTCAGCAGCGTCACGCCGAGCATCCCGGCGACGGCGAGGCGGTAACCCCACAGCGGCTTACGCGAGAACACCGGCAGCAGCTCGAGCACGATCCCGAAACCGGGCAGCGCGACGATGTAGACCTCGGGGTGCCCGAAGACCCAGAACAGGTTCTGGAACAGGTAGGAGCTGCCGCCGTTGCCGGCGACGAAGAA
>JBPCQU010000084.1:0-3165 GCA_050997795.1 Solirubrobacteraceae bacterium
TCACCCCGTGGCCGCAGCGGATGTCGGCGCGCGGGAGAGATTGAGCGCTCCTGACAACGCGTCGACCAACGCAGGAACCTCCTTGGCCGTCGCCGCCGTCCCGTAGACGTAGAAGTCTGGGCGCACCGTGTCGGGGGGGATCCCCCACGGTTCGAGCAGGCGCCAAGCGGTGGCTGCGGTGTTGAGGTCGTCGATCTCCTCCCCGGGAAGGCGCATGAACTCCCAACGGCGCCGTCCGGGGCCGCCCGACACGATCGTGGTTGGGCGCGTGGGGGTCGCACGCTGCCAGTCGTGAAACTCGCTGCCGATGATCTGTCTGATCGAGCTGTTGGCCCCATCCGCGCCCACCAGGTACCGCGCGGTGACGTAACGGGTGGCTTCCGAATCGCTCCCGCTCGTCGTCCTGCCGCATGTCGCCCCGCTGCGCCTCGAGGACCACGTGGTCCTCGCGCTCCTGCACCGAGCCAACCTCTCAGCCGACGTTGACGTCGACGCAGGGGATCGCCCTGGCGCGCCGGTCGAGCACGCGCTGGAGCTCTGGTTGGGTGAAGAAGTTCGCGGTCGGCCAGGCCTGCGCTCCGGGTCGCGCCCAGTCGATCTTCAGCAGCGCCTGCCCATCTCGATTGCGCCACTCGTAGAAGTCCGGGACCGGATCGGTGATCTCGAGGACCTCAGCCCGCAAGCCGGCGGCCTGGAAGATGCACCCCACCTCGTCGTCGAAGTGCACCGCTCGCGGGAGGTCATAGACGTCGGGCCAGCGCTCGAAAGCTCCGACGCGGTAGCCCATCTGCCCAAGCAGGATCGACAGCAGCTCGCCGGTTGGGCCAAGCCCACCACGGCGACGTCGTAATCGGTCTCGCCGCTCATGCCGATCTCGGGCCTTCGCCGGGCTGGGGCAGTCGCAGGTCGAGTGGCTCCTGCGGCGTGAACTCGCCCGAGTAAGCCCGGCGGTGCAGCTCGTCGGGCCTCGCGCCGGCCGCACGGGCGGCGAGCACCAGCTCGGGGTCGAGGTTGACCCCGATGGGATCGGCGGCGAACTCGGGCGAGGAGCGCATGAACGCCTTGGACTTGGCCCAGTCACCGTACTCGTCGCACTGCAGCTCGACCGAGTTGCCGTCGGGGTCGACGTAGTAGAAGGACATCGTCATCCCGTGGTCCAGGCACGCGTGGGGGACGATGCCGTGGTCCTTGAGACGGGCGTAGGTGTCGAGCAGATCGTCCATCGATCCGTACTCATAGGCCGTGTGGTGGATCCCGGCGTGCTGCAGCTTCTGAGGGTCGTCCTCGAGACCGGGGCCGCTGAGAAGCGCGAGGCGATGGTTGGCGGCGTCGTTGCTCAGCCAGGCGCCGCCCTCGAACTGGTGGGTGACGGTCGTGCCGACCACCAGCCCGTACCAGTCGATCATCTCCTGGAGCCTCGTCGTCTTGAGATTGACGTGGTGCAAGGTCGGCTTGACCCGCGTGGTTGTCGTTGTCGCCATGGTTGCCCTCCTCGTGGGGTTCAGCGTGGATGGTTCAGGCCGCCTCGGCGACCGGGTTGCGCAGCGTTCCGACACCGTCGATCTCCACCTCGACGAAGTCTCCCGCGTGCAGGAACAGCTTTGGCGTCCTCGAGTTGCCGACGCCGGCGGGGGTGCCGGTGGCGATGACGTCGCCCGGCTCCAGGGCCATGATCTGCGACAGGAAGGCGATCGTCTCAGCGACGCTGAAGATCATCGAGGCGGGGTTGCCATCCTGAACGGTCTCGCCGTTCACGCGCGTGCGCACGGGGAGCGCCTGGATGTCCTGCACGTCCTCGAGCGTCACCAACGCCGGCCCGCACGGCGCGAACGTATCGATCGCCTTGCCGCCGGTCCATCTGCAGATCGCGAGACGCTTGGCTGGCCGGCCTCTCAGGCGGTCGAGTGCGCGCGCTGCAACCGCTTCAGCACCGCGGCGGCCTTGGGATCGCGAGCCAGCACCAGCTCGCGCATCATGCCGGTGTCGAGCCGGGCCGGTTCCGTGCTCTGGAGGAAATCCGCCAGCGTCCGCGCGAACCGGGCCGGGTCATCGAGGTGAGGGAAGTGGCCCGCCTCGTCGAACAGCTCGAGCCGGCTGCCCGGCATGCCCTCGTGCGCGGGCTGCGCGTGCTGCACCGGGATGATCCGGTCGCGGCGGCCCCAGATGATCAGTGACGGCATCTTCGAGGACAAGTAGAGGCGGTCGGACGCGTTGACCCGTTGGCCGGTCGGGTCGATCACGGCGCGCAGAGTGTGGATGAAGGCGCTGCGCGCCTCGGCGTTGGCGAGCGACTGATAGCCCCGGGCCATCTCGGTCAGGTCAGGCCGCGTCCGCAGGCCCATCCGTCCCAGCGTCCGAGGAAGGAATGACGCCGCCTCGACCACCCGCGGGTGCGCTATCAGCGGCAGGACGAACTCCGATCCCGGCAGCGTCGCGGCCCGCAGCAGCGGGTGGACATCCTCGCCCAGGCCACCGCTCGAGACGAGCACCAGCCGCTCGCAGCGCTCGGGGAACTGGTAGGCGAACTGCATCGCGATCCCACCGCCGAGCGAATGGCCGACGACGCTCGCGCGCTCGATGTTCAGGCCCACCAGCAAGTCTCGGATGCCCGAGGCGTGGGACCCGAGCGAGTAATCCCCGCGCGGCTTGGCGGACTCGCCGTGGCCGAGCAGGTCAGGCGCGATGACCGTATGGGTGGGCGCCAGGAACGGCAAGATTTGATCCCACTGGGCTGCCCGTCCGGCGACGCCGTGGATCAGTACCACCGGTGGGCCCTGACCGGCGATCGTGAAGTTCACGCGCTGGCCGTGGAGCGAAACCTCGATGCGCTCGATCGTCGGCACCGGCCGCACCGGCGTTTCGCGCCCTTTGGTGGCCGGCTTGGCTGCCGCTCGTTTCGTAGCTGGGGTCGTTGTCATGGGCCCCAAGGTACTCGCTGGGGGCGCGAGTGACGCAGTACCCTGCGCGGCCGTGACTGACGTTCGTGCGAGTGGAGTCCTGCGAGCGCACGCCGGCGCGGAGCCAACGACCAACGTGGAGCTGTTCTTCGACCTCGTCTATGTCTTCGCGGTCACCCAGCTGTCGCACTAACTGCTGGCGCATCCGTCGCTGCGAGGGGCGAGGCAGACGCTGCTGCTGTTTGCGATGGTATGGCTGGCGTGGGCC
>JBPCQU010000087.1:0-4977 GCA_050997795.1 Solirubrobacteraceae bacterium
CAATCAGCTCCTGAAACTCGGCGAGCACGGGATGAAGCACAATCTGCTCCCCCCTCGCCTCCACCCGTTGCCGATGGCCCTCGAGCCACGATTCCAAATCCTCCTGGTCTTGCGGCAGCCATCCGGCGCGGCGTCGTACATCGACTCCATGCGGGAGACTCGTCATGGGAGAGACGCTACCCACCGGCGTCTCATCTCAACGCGGGACCCGGCACTGAAGTGCAGCCGCCACCTCGGCTTCGGGAAGGTCCAGGAAGTAGCGCGGGACGAGCACCGCGCGCTGGCGCGGCGGGCTCGCCGCTCTGCACTTCACTCAGCTCGGCCCGCCTGCGCGAGCGCTTGGCCCCCGTCGAGCGAGAGGTGACCAGGATCCGGCGCGCATACGCGACCGGGTGGTCCATGCGGCTGACCTTCGGCCAGCGCTTTGCGACCTTGAACAGTGTCTCCTGGGAAGGGTCCTCGGCCTCGGGCAGGTCCCAGACGATCAGGTACGCCGTCTGCAGCAGGCCGTCGGTGCTGTCAGCTACGAAGCGGTCGAAGTCGCGGCGGTTCATTGACCGGTTCAACGTTGGTGGACCGCGGAAAGGGCGCCTGCTGGTAGTGCTCCTGGGGGCGGTCACCCACTCGCATGGGTAGACCGTTTCCGAGCTAGCGGGCGAACTCGCGCGCGAGCGCGTATCCCGGCGGCAGGAACTTCGCCAGCGGCTTCTTGACCAGCCCGCCCGCGGCGCCGGGGCGATTGACGGTCGGTAGACGGAGCTGCAGGTGCGCGACCGTCACCTCCTGTTGACCGTTGGATGCCCTGCCGTACGGCGCGTCGTTGGGCAGCAGCTCGAGCTTGACCGTGTGGCCGGGGGCAAATCGCCAGCCGCCCGGGTGCAGCTGGAATACCTGGCCCACAGGCTTGGCCGAGACTTGTGGCCGCCAGAGCCCACGACTGACCAGAGTCTCCTGTCCGTCTGGTCCCACGTCGAGCAGTCGCGCAGCGACCTGGGAGTCGGCGCCCGGGAGCGTGAAGTCGGCGATCACGGTCGCGGCGCCGATCATCGTGAAGCCGCGCCCGACCCCCAGGCGGTACGTCGCCGTGCCCGTCTGGGTCGCGCCGGGTGCCGTGGCGCAGGCGCCGGCCCCTGCGATCGGATTGAACGCCGCTCCGATCGCCGCGCTACCGGCGTTGGGCAGGATCGTTTGCGCCCTCGGGCTCGTCAGGCGGAGCTCGCCGGGGGCCAGGCGGGCCCAGTCTGAGGCGCGATACGGCCCCCCGGACTTGGCCGAGGCAGGGCAGGTCTCGGTCAGCGCTTCGACGCCCTGGAAGGGCTTGTGGCCCCGCCCCTCCAGGTAGTAGTCCAGCCAGGCATGTACGGCGACGACGTAGCGCGCCGTGTCGGCGGCCTTGTTCTGGGCGCGGGGATGGCCCCAGTCACCGAAGAACAGGGAGACCGGCGTGTTCGGATACTGGGTCTTGGTGCGGTTGTAGTAGCGAAGCGCCTCGTCGGCCGGGAAGAGATCGTCGGTCCAGCCGTTGGCGATCAGGAGCGGCGCCGGCGGCTCTGAATGGTCGATGTAGTAGGAGGAGTGATACGCGGTGGTCTGGTGCAGGATGTGTGCCGTGAGCGCCCCGGTGTAGGGCTCGCCCTGGTTGAGCCGTTGCCGCCACAGACCGAGGTTCCAGGTGGGATTCGTCGTGGTGCAGAAGGTGGTCGGGGTGTTGCAGCCCAGCGCGTAGAGCGAGTTGACGTAGGAGTCCTTCATCACCCCGTAGCGACCGCGGTAGGGAGCGTTGGCCACGTAGTCGAGCGTGCTCCCGTTGGGCACCAGCGAGTAGGCCAGATCGGTCCAGGGAATGAACGGGGTTGCGGCGGCGATGCTCATCTTCCTGCCCGCCGGGCTGCGCCATGGCACGAGCCGTCCGTTGGTCAGCATCATCCGGTTCTTCAACGCGGCGAGCGCCATCGACATGCCGCCACCGTAGGAGCCGCCGATCGCTGCGATCTTCGTCGGCGACACCAGGCCTTGGTCGGCGAGCTCCCCAGCGAAATATTGAGCGTCGCGCACCTCATACCGCGTGTCGAGAAGATGGTTGTAGCCGTGGGCGCATTCCCTGGCCGGGACCGAGGCGCGGCTGGCCGCGGTACCGCACGACTCGCCGAAACCACGGTCAGACATGCTGAAGGTCGCATAGCCGGCCTGCAGCCAAGGCGTCATCGAGGAAACCGCCGAGCCGATACCGCCGCCGCCGTTGCCCAGACCGAGCTTGGATCCGCCATAGCCGTGAAAGAGCATCACCAAGGGATAAGGGCCATGGTGCTCGGCGGACGCTTTGGGCAGGGCGAAGTTGACGTCGATCGCAGTGCCGTCCCAGCTTGTGGCGAGCGTCCGAACGGGCGTTGGCAGCTGGTCGACGATCAGCGACCCGCAGAAGCGAATTCCGTCAGGCTGCGTCGAGCATCTCACGGCCCCCTGGAAGACGCTTCGCGGACTCGCCTGCGCGGCACCGACGACGGCCAGCATTGAGCCTACGATGGTCAGTGAGATGAGCTTGCGCACTAGTCCTCCCGAGAGTTGAGCGGCGACCCTAGCGAACGGCGACCCGTGCCCGTCTGCCGGCATCCATCCCCGCCGCGGGTGCTCCGTTCAAAAGCGTCGCGCCAGCCAGCCGTTCTCGTACATCGGTCACATTCCGCGTCCCTATCGGTCATTGGGCTAGGTGGGGGAGGTGACGCCGCTGTGACCAAGCCAGCAACGCGAGCCAGGAGGAAAGCATGATGAGCAGCACGGCAGGACTCAACTACGAAAGCGGGCCGATCCTGGTCACCGGAGGTACGGGCACGCTCGGGCGCCTCGTCGTCCCGCGGCTGCGGGACGCCGGCGGCAAGGTGCGGGTGCTCAGCCGCCGCCGCCGCCGCGAGGCCGGGGACGGCATCGAGCTGGTGACCGGTGACCTGGCCACGGGCGAGGGCATCAATGCCGCCGTGGAGGGGGTCGAGATCATCGTGCACTGCGCGGGCAGCAGCAAGGGCGACGAGGACAAGACCCAGAACCTGATCCGGGCGGCGTCGGGGGCCGGGGCGCGACACCTGGTCTACATCTCGGTTGTCGGGGCCGACCGGATTCCGGTCGTCAGCGGCGTGGACCGCGCCATGTTCGGCTACTTCGCGTCCAAGCTCGCCGCCGAGCGCGTGGTGGCCGACTCCGGCCTGCCGTGGACGACGCTGCGCGCCACCCAGTTTCATGACCTGATCTTGATGGCGGCGCAGCAGATGGCGAGGCTGCCCGTGATACCGGTCCCGGCCGGGTTCGGATTCCAGCCGGTCGACGCCGGGGAGGTGGCGTCCCGGCTGGTGGAACTTGCGTTTGGCCCGCCGGCCGGCCTGGTGCCCGACATGGCCGGGCCGCGGGTGTACGGGATGGCCGAGCTGGTCCGCGGTTACCTGCGGGCCAGCCGGAAGCGCCGGCCAATCGTGCCGGTCCGGCTGCCCGGCGAGGCCGCTCGTGCGTACCGGGCCGGCGCGAACCTGGCCCCGGACCGGGCTGTGGGCCGGCGGACCTGGGAGGAGTTCCTGGCCGAACGAGTCAGCTGACCCGGCCCTAATCGCGCCGGACGCGGAGAGTGAGATCGGTGAGCTGGCCCGGCCCAGAGAGCGCGGTCCGTTCCAGGCGGATCGGGCCAACGCCTGGAGCGGCGTAGAGGCGAACGCCTTCGCCCAGCAGAACCGGCACCAGGTGGATGACGATCGCATCGAGTAGCCCGCGCTCGAGACATTGCCTGGCAATGCTCGCGCCAAAGATCCCCAAGCTCCTGTCGCCGGCGGTCGTCCGAGCCGTGGATACCGCGCTTTCGATGCCGCCTCGCCCGATTCCCCAAGTCATAGCCTCGCCTGCCGGCGAGGATCGCGCCGGTCGCGTCGATGACTTTCTGGGCGACGGGACCCGGCTTGCCGTGCCCAAACATCCACTCCATTCCGTCGCCGGGTCCGGCGATGAATCCGTCCAAGGAAATCGTCACGTGCCAGAGGCCCTGTCCCGCCATTTCGGCTCCCTTTCCTGGGCTGCTCGGTCGAGGAGGAGACCGAGTAACCGAGCCAGAATCATCGGTCGCCGACACGCTGCTGACCTACAGCACGAACGGGATGATCGCGCGGACGCGTGTTTTGTACTCGGCGTAGGCCTCGGGAAAGTGCGTGTTCATGACCCGCTCCTCTTGCCGGGCCTTCCACCACAGACCGCCGTAGAGCGCGATCAGCACGACAAAGCCGATGGCGCGCCCGTAGTTGATCGCGCTGCCGAGCGCCATGACGACCAAGCCGGTGTAGATCGGATGCCGCGCGAGCGCGTACGGACCGGACTCGATCAGCTCATGACCTTGCTTGAACGTCACCTCTGCGCTCCAGTTGCGACCCAGCGCGACCCGTGCCCAAACCGAGAACCCGGTTCCGGCAAGAACGATGCAGTCGGTCACGACTCCGAGCGCCAGCGTTGTGTGCCAAAGCTGTGACTGTGAGGACACGTGCAAGAGCCGCCCGGCGGCGCCCAATGCAACGACAAGGATTCCCGCCACAAGGCGATACCCAATGAAACCTCCTCGCTCGACCGTTCGCTTGGTGGTAAAGGCCATGATCACCCAATAGATCAACCACGCTATCCAGCAGCACACAATGAACAGCGATGTCAAGTCGGTCATGTCTCACTTACCGGGTTCCAGCTCGGTGAAGCCCCTGGCCCGCGGATCTCCTTGATCATCCTTCGGCAAGCGCCCGGAGCTCGATCGTGCCGAAGCGAGCGATCGGATGCTTGGAGGTCACCTCGATCGCCTCGTCCAGATCGGCACACTCGAGGAGGTTGAAGCCGGAGATGGGCTCGTTGGTCGCCATGCGCGGGCCGCGGGCGATGACCACTTCGCCGCTCCGCACACGAACTGTCGCCGCGTCATCGACCGGCGCAAGCGTGTGGCCCTGTAAGCGCACGCCGCGTCCTTCC
>JBPCQU010000115.1:0-23742 GCA_050997795.1 Solirubrobacteraceae bacterium
CTGGCGCGGGGGATCGAGCTGAAGATCAACTGGGCCGGCCGGATCGGCGTCGCGCCGACGATGAGCGCGCCGTTCTTCGCGATGGCGGGCGTGCACTGGCTCGCGCTGGTGATGCTGTACGTGGGGATGGCGCTGTCGCTGCTGGCGACCGTCCTGTACGTGCGGCGGGGGCTGGCCGAAGCGCGAGGTCCCGCCGAGGGGTAGGGTTTCCTCATCGGTGATCGGACCCTAAAGCTCAGCTTGACCCTACGGGGCAAGCCGATATATAATGAGCAAGCCCATACCAGTCATCTCGCAGAGCGGGGAGGAGCATCTGCATGGACACGTTTCCCGACCTCGGCTCGCTGACGGATCAGGAGCTGAAGGATCTCATCAAGGATTTGACGCAAGAGGAGATGGAGATCTCCTATCAGCGGCGCATCCTGCACGGCAAGATCGACATTCTCCGGGCCGAGCTGGTCAACCGCCTGCGCAAGAAGGACGAGACCGGAGAGCTGGTCATCTCCGGCGCCGATGTCGAGCAGCTGACCGACATCCTGGCCGGACGGGTGCCGGCCACCGACCCCGAGTAGGCGCGCCTGCCGATGGCCCAGCACTGCCCCGAGTGTGGCTTCGCCAACGATGACGGCGCCAGCTATTGCCAGCGCTGTGGGGCGTTTCTGGCCCAGACCGAGCAGCCGCCCGGCGCGACGACCGCGACCTACCAGGTGGGGGAGACCGGGGAGCTGGAGGTGGTCGAGCTGGAGGATGTAGTGGCCCGGGGGGCGGCGCTGGTGATCCGCGCCGGCGGCGGACGCGCGGGGGAGAGCTTCGCCCTCGAAGGGGACCGGCTGTCGGTCGGCCGCCGTCCGGACAGCGACGTGTTCCTCGACGACGTCACCGTGTCGCGCGACCATGCGTTGATAGTGCGTCGCGGCAGCGACTACTACCTGGACGATTGCGGGTCGCTCAACGGCACCTACGTGAACCGGCGCCGGATCGACTCCCACCGGCTGACCGACGGCGACGAGCTGCAGATCGGCAAATACAAGCTGGCTTTCCTGAGTCGCTGATGGCGAGCGCCGATACTAGGAACCCGGGGGTCGAGCGGTTGGACGCGCCCGAGCGCGCAGAGCAGCGCCCGCGGCAGAAGGCGGTCACGATCGGCTCCGTCTGCAAGGCGCTGCACCAGGAGTTCCCGGACATCTCGATCTCCAAGATCCGCTACCTCGAGGATCAGAAGCTGCTCGCGCCGCGCCGCACACAGGGCGGCTACCGGCTCTACACGCAGTCAGATATCCAGCGTCTGCGCACGATCCTGCGCCTGCAGCGGGACGAGTTCCTGCCGCTGCGGGTGATCCGTCAGGAGCTGGCCGGCGGCCGCTCCGAGCGCGACGTGGCACCTCCGGGAGCCGACCACCGCGGGGTTCGGCGGCCGAGCGTCACCGTGCGCGATCCCGGGGCGCTGTACTCGATCGAGGATGTGGTGGAGGAGACGGGCGCGGAGCCGAGCCTGGTCCGCGAGCTGGTCGAGTTCGGGGTGATCAAAGGCGAGGTCCGCGGCGGCGCGCGCTACTTCGACGAAACCGAGCGGGAAATCGTAAGGGCGGTCTCCGAGCTCGCCCGATATGGCGTCGGGGGACGCAACCTGCGCGTTTTTCGCAGCTCCGCCGACCGCGAGGCCCAGCTGCTGCAGAGCATCCTCGCCCCGGCGCTTCGCTCCCGCAACCCCGATCGCCGCAAGGAGGCGATCGAGGCGCTCGAGAACCTCGCTTCGGTGACGAGCCACCTCAAGCACCTGCTGCTGATCCGCGATCTGCGCAAGATCACGACCTAGAAAGCCAGCGAGCCTTGGCGTCCGTGGACCTGCGCGGGTATATCCGCGACATCCCGGACTTCCCGAAGCCCGGGATCGTGTTCAAGGACATCACGCCACTGCTGCTCGATGCCCGAGCGCTGGACGCGGCCGTAGCCGGCCTGGCGGCGCTGGTCGCGCCCGGGCAGGCCGAGTTCGTGGTCGCCGCTGAGGCCCGCGGCTTCATCCTCGGGGCGGCGCTAGCGCGCGAGCTCGGCGCCGGCTTCGTCCCCGCGCGCAAGCCGGGCAAGCTCCCCGGGCAGACGGTAAGCGCCCAGTACGCGCTCGAGTACGGGATCGATACCCTCGAGCTGCACGCCGATGCATTCGCCGGCGGCGCCCGCGTGCTCGTCCACGACGATCTTCTCGCCACCGGCGGCACCGCGGGGGCGCTCTGCGACCTGGCCGCCGAGCTGGGCGCGGAGATCGTCGGCTGCGGGTTCCTGGTCGAGCTGCGCGTTCTCGGCGGCCGCGCGCGGCTGGCGCCGCACCCGGTCCACGCCCTGATCGACTACGACTCCTGAGTCGCATGCCGACCACGCGCCGAACCCGCACCCTTCGCGCCTCCCAGCAGCAGGTCTGGGAGCTGGTGAACGACCCTCATCACATGCCGCGCTGGTGGCCCGGAGTGACGCGGGTGGAGAGCGTCGAGGAAGACCGCTTCACCCAGGTCTTCACGACCAAGCGGGGACGCCCCGTGCGGGTGGACTTCCGCGTGCTCGACTCCGATCCATCGTGGGGCTGCGCCTGGGAGCAGGAGATCGGCGGTACCCCGTTCGAGCGAGTCCTGAACGAGTCCATCATCGAGGTCGGCCTCGAGCCCGTGGACGGCGGAACCGAGGTTACGATCAGCCAGCAGCAGAAGCTGCGCGGCTACTCGCGCACCGGCGGGCTGATGCTGCGCCACGCCACGCGGTCCAAGCTCGACGAGGCGCTGGACGGGCTCGAGCGGGTCTGCGGCTGAACTCGGTCAGACGCCATTGAGGGCGCCCTGCAGGACGACCGTGCCGGGGGCCTTCGGGTGAGCTTTGGTTTCGACCGTCACGATCAGCTGCTTGTAGTGCGACGCGTTGGCGGGCAGGCCGCCCGCGGTCGAGAGCTTGCCGCTGCTGGTGACCCCCGGGTTCACGAAGCCGAGGATGTGCGAGTCCGAACGGGAGTTGTAGAGCCAGACGGCGTAGGCGTTGGGCGGCTTGGTCGTGTTCGGCGGCACGTGCTGGGCGACGATCGCGATCCCGTCGGTGGTGCCCTGCCTGAGCACCTCGGCGATGCCGGCCGCCTTGCTGCCGGCGGTGGGAGGCGTGAGGTTGATCTGGGCTACGACCTTCGCCGGGGTCGAGGCGGTGCCGGTGGTGCTCGATCCAGCCGCGGTCGAGGTGGCCGGAGTCGTCGAGGTCCCGGAGGCGGCCGGGTTGGCCGCCTTCTTGCCGCCCGATCCACCCGAGGAGAGAAGGATCACGACTACGACGGCGACCGCGATCACCGCGGCGAGGATCAGGATCGAGCCTCCGAGTCGTGACCGGCGCCCCGTGGCCGGTGCGCTGGGCTCGGCCACTCCGGGCTCGGACGCCGCTGCGGTCCCGGCGGAGACGGGCGGATGGGCTTCGGCGGCGGGCTCCGGCGCCTGCCGCTGTGCCCGCGAGCTCGACGCCTCGACCGGGATCTCGGGCAGGCCCCCGCTGGCCAGCGGCGCCAGCTCGGAGGCGAGCACACGCGCCCAGGCGCGCTCGCTCGGCGACTCGGCGAGCTGGTCACGAGCCTGCTCTGCCCCCGACGGCGACAGCTGGCCGAGGAGGTAATCGGTGATCAGCTCCCGCCGCTCGTCGCTCAGGCCAGTCTGGGGTCCGAGCGCGTCGAAAGCGGCCACGGCCCGTTCGCGCACTGCGGCGCGATCGATCGACAGCAGGCGCGCGATCTCGTCGTAGCTGCGGCCCCTCTGGAGCACGAGCTGAAGCACCGCGCGTTGATCTGCAGGAAGACTGTCCAGCGAAGCCATCGGGGGGCCTAGGGTAGATGAGCCGCCCGCAGAATGACGCATCATCAGGCGAGCGCACGGCGAAGCAGAGACGAAGCTATGGTGCCGCGGGTGCCAGACCACCTTCCGCGGGGGCCAGACGAGCTGGCATTCCGCCTTGACCAAGGCTTTGATCGCCTCTTCGGACTGGAGGTGACCGAGGTCGGCGAGGATCTCATGTGCGGAAAGGTGCAGGTCCGCGACGAGCTCAAGCAGCCCGCCGGCCTCGTCCACGGCGGGGTCTACGCCGCGGTCGCCGAGAGCCTGGCCACGACCGGCACCGCGCTCGCGGTCCTGGCGGGCGGGAACACGGCGATGGGAATGTCAAACCAGACGAGCTTTTTGCGCCCGATCACCGAGGGCACGATCAACGCGCAGGCGCGGGTCAGGCACCGTGGCCGGACCACTTGGGTGTGGGAGGTGGAGTGCCGCGACGACGCCGGCCGGCTTTGCGTGCTGACACGCGTGACCGTCGCAGTCCGGACGGCGCCCGGAGGCCAGCCGCCAACCGGGGCCGCGCCGGCAGCCGACTAGCCGCCGTAGCGGTTGGTGATCGGCACGCGACGGTCGCGGCCGAAGGCCTTGGTCGAGATCTTGATCCCGGGGGGCGCCTGTCGGCGCTTGTATTCGGCGCGATCCACCAGCGCGATCACCCGGTCCACGTCCTCGCGGGCGTAGCCTCGCAGCACGAGCTCGTCGCGGCCGAGATCGTCTTCGATATAGCCGTACAGGATCGGGTCGAGCACCTCGTAAGGGGGAAGTGAGTCGGCGTCGCGCTGATCGGGGCGCAGCTCGGCGCTCGGGGCGCGGTCGATGATCGACTCCGGGATTACGACGTCCTCGGCGTTGCGGTGGCGGGCAAGCTCGTAGACGAGCGTCTTGGGACAGTCCTTGATGACCGCGAAGCCGCCGGCGCTGTCGCCGTAGAGGGTCGAGTAGCCGACCGCCATCTCGGACTTGTTGCCGGTCGTCAGAACGAGCCAGCCGAACTTGTTCGAGAGGGCCATCAGGAGGTTGCCGCGGATCCGGGCCTGGAGGTTCTCCTCGGTCAGGTCAGGCTCGCGGCCGGCGAATACGCTCTCGAGCGTGGCCTCGTAGGCGGCCATCGCCGGGCCGATGGGGAGCTCGCGCGCCTCGACGCCGAGATTTGCGGCCAGCGCGCGGGCGTCAGCCTGCGTCTCGGCGGAGGAGTACGGCGACGGCATCACCACCACGGTCACCCGCTCGGGCCTGAGCGCGTCGACGGCGATCGTCGCCACCAGGGCGGAGTCGATCCCGCCCGAGAGTCCGATCACCACGTGCGCGAACCCGTTCTTGAAGACGTAGTCGCGCAGGCCGAGGACGAGCGCGCCGGAGACCTCGGCCACGCGGCCGAGCGGCTCGGCGATCGGTCCGCCGAGCGGCAGGGGCTCCTGGGCGGAGGGGAGCTTGCTGGGCTCGAGGCTCGCGATCACGGGCGGGTTCGGGCGCGATCGGTGGTTGACCGCCCGGTGGCGAGGGTCGCGAAGCCTGACCCCCCGCGGTCCGAAGGGATCGATCCTGGCCACGATCAGCTCCTCGACGAACTGCTGGCCCCGCGCGATCACGTGGCCCTCGTGGTCGATCACCAGAGACTGGCCGTCGAACAGGAGCTCGTCCTGGCCGCCGACGAGGTTGCAGAACGCCACCGCGGCCAGGTTGTCACGCGCGCGCTGGGTCAGCATCCGCTCGCGCTCTGAGCCCTTGCCGATGTGATACGGCGAGGCCGAGATGTTGACCAGCACCGTGGCGCCGCCCAGCGCCTCATCGGATGCCGGGGGCCCGGGCTCCCAGATGTCCTCGCACACGGTCAGGCCGATCGACACGTCGCCGAGCTCGATCAGCGCGCCCCCGATGCCGGACCGGAAATATCGCTGCTCGTCGAACACGCCGTAGTTCGGCAAGAAGACCTTGCGGTAGATCGCCTGAACGGCGCCGTCGGCGAGCACCGCGCAGGAGTTGTAGACGTCGTCGGCGCGCTCGGGGAAGCCCACTAGCGCGACCGCCCCCAGCGTCCGTTGCGCGATGCGGTCGAGCGCCGCGCGGGCATCGGCGAGGAAGTGCTCCTTGAGCAGCAGATCCTCCGGCGGATATCCCGTGACCGCCAGCTCGGGGAACAGGACGAGCTCGGCGCCGGCCGCCTGCGCCTGCTCGAGGCCATCGACGATCCTTGACTCGTTGCCGGCGATGTCCCCGACTGTCGGGTCGAGCTGGCAAAGGGCTATCGCGAGGGGCTGGGCCATCTGCTCCATTATGGGACCGGACCGCGGTCAGCTCCGGGGAGCGCCTCGTCCGATCCAGTACAAGATGAAGCTGCGCAACTGTGGGTCATCGACCGACCGGACGTGTACGAGGTGCGTCCACGCGAGGCCGAGGAACCCGTTGGTGCCCGGTCGCCGGGCGAGGATCACCGCCTGGCCGGCCGCAGCGAGCGCGGGGGTGAACGGCGCCGCGATCGTGTCGGCCAGAGCGCCGAGGCCGGCCGGCGGCCGGCTGCTGCCGTACATGATCACCACGTCACCGGCCTCCAGGGCCTGCAGCAGCTGGTCGTCGTTGATCTTCGAGCCGTCGCGCTCGATCGCGAGCGGTACGTGGGCCCCGCTGGTGGGCGGCTCAGAGTCGTAGTGGGGATGGCTCGCCCCCGGCGCCAGATGGGCGTGCCCAAGGTCTCGAAACTGGGCCCCCAGCTGCCTACCCGGGCCTGAGATCCCGGGGTTGTCGCGTCCTGCCAAAAGGCCACCGGACAGCACCGCGATGACCGCGACCGAGATCGCGAACGCCGCGAGGACGATCGCCAGCCGCTCGAGCAGCCTCATGACCGGCTCGTGGACCCCTGAGGCCGGCGGGGCCGCGTCACTCCGCGGCGCGCACCGAGCTTCTGGCCGGCGACCGCGTCGCCGCGCTCTCGCCCGCCGGCTGGGTCGCCGGACTGTGGCCCGCCGAGCGCGCCGGCGGACTCTCGCCCGCCGCCACCACGAGCTCCTCGATCGAGGCGCTGAGCTCGTCGGCCAGCGCCTCGAGGTCTCCGAGGGCGTCGTAGTCGGCGTTGAGACCGAAGTTGAGCTGCCCGTTGTAGCTCATGATCGCGATCCCGAGCGCCTGGTTCTCGGCCAGCGGGACCATCGGGAACATCGCGTCCAGTTGCTGGCCGAGCATGTAAAGCGGGAACTGCGGCCCCGGCACATTCGTCACTACGAGGTTGAACAGTCGTTGGCGGGCCTGGAGGCGCGCCGCCTGGGCCATGATCGTCGGCGGTGCAAAACCCGACAGCTCGGTTAGTACCTGGGCGCCGACCGCCTGCCCCGACTCCTTGACTCCGTCCATCGCATTGCCGATCGTCAGCAGCCGCTGCACGGGATCGGCCACGCCGACGGGGAGCGGAGCCCACATCGCCGCGACGCGGTTGCCCAGCGCGCCGCGCTCCACGTCGGCCCGAACCGAGACCGGGACCATCGCCTTCAGGACGAGGTCATCGGTTGGCTCTCCGTGCTGGCGCAGGTATCCGCCCAGCGCGCCGGCCACGGCGGCCAGAACGACGTCGTCGACCGTTCCGCCAAGCGCGTTCTTGATCGCCTTGAACTGCTGCAGGTCGCCTCGCACCCAGGTGAAGCGCCGATGCGGCCCGATCCGGACGTTGAACGGGCTCGACGGCGCCATCCGCAGGCCGGCACGGGCCATCGCGCCGACGCCGCCGAGCGCTTCGCCGAGGCGTGCGGCGACGTGGCGAGGTCCCCGCAGGGTCGCCCTGACGCCGCGAACGATCTCGGCCGGGACCGTCGCGCGCTCCAGCAGCGCGTCGGCCAACAGTTGCGCGTCGCTCGGCAGCGGACGCGCGATCCACTCGTGATCTGCGGGTGCGACCGGCATCGGGTCCGGGGAGGTGTCGAACAGCACGGTCGCGATGTCCACGCCGGAGACTCCGTCTACGAGCGCGTGATGGGTCTTTGACAACAATGCGAAGCGGTCCTCGGACAGGCCCTCGACGAGCCAGATCTCCCATAGCGGGCGGGTGCGATCGAGCGCCTGCGAGAAAACGCGGCCGGCGAGTCGCTTGAGCTGCTGCTCGCCTCCGGGCCGCGGCAGCGCGGTGTGGCGGACGTGGAAGGCGACGTTGAAGTGCGGATCGTCGACCCACACGGGTCGGCCCTGATTCAGCGGCACGAACGCGAGGCGCTGCCGGTAGCGCGGCACCAGGTGCAGCCGCGAGAGGATCTGCTCCACGAACTCGTCATATGCGGGCGCGGCGCCGTTGAACACCATGCAGCCGGCCACGTGCATATGCGCGGCGTCGCGTTCCAGGTGCAGAAACGAGCTGTCCAGGCCGGTGAGACGGTCGGAGTTGGGCACGCGCGGATTCTTGCAGGCTTGGCCGCGTGTGACGAGGCTCACATAGGCTGGCCGAGATCGCTGCCACCCTCACGCGGTCTGAAAAATCGACCGCCGAATCGCCCTGCACGGTGCGGGAGCGAGCGGGGGACCCACTTTGCCGGGTAGTCGTACTACCGCCCGGCCGGGGCGAATCGGACGCCTGGTGCAAGCCAGCCGCGACCGTAGCGAGTTCCGAAGGCGGCGCCGTGAGGCCGCCATAAGCGCTTGCGAGCCCGACAGCTAACTCCGTAGGCGCCCGGTCGATCGTATCCAGGAGGTCCTCGTCTTGAGGCCCAGATCGAAGTTGCGCACCACGCGCTCAGTTCACGTAGCCGTGGCCACGATCATGCTGGCAGTGCCGTCTTGCGCGTTCGCGCTCAGCGGCTCGGTCACCGACACCACGGCCGCCGCGTCCGGGACCCCGCTTCAGGCGGCCGTGACTCCACGGCGGTCTCAATTGGGACACGCAGTCACGGTCACCGGAGTGGCCCCGGCGGCCGACGCCGGTCGTTGGGCGATGCTCGAAACGGCGCCGGGCAAGGGGGGCGGGTGGCGCGTTCTCCGCAGCACGCGGATCGCCTCGGGGGGTCACTTCCGGCTCCGCACGCGGTTGCGCCGCTCGGGCTACGTCCGGGTGATCGACGTCGCCACTGCGGCGAGCCCGAGCTCGGTCAGCTCCAGCCTGTCCGCCGCCAACCCGGCGGCCGGGACGAGCCCGCCACTGCCGGTGACCGTCGCCGCGCAGCTCAGCGTGCCTCGGCGCTCGCTGAACGCTCTCGGCGGCACGCCGGTGGTCGTCCGCGGCAGGCTGATGCCCGCCCGGGCCGGGCGCTGGGTCCGGTTGCAGGGCCACTTCGCCAATGGCTGGCGGACGCTGGCCCGCGGCCGCACCGGCAGCGCCGGCGGCTTCGGGCTGCGCTACATAGCCGCCAGCGGTCTGAAACGTCGCCTGCGCGTCGGGTTCGCGGGTGACCGCCTCAACGCGCGCTCGGTCCAGCCCGCCGGTCAGCTGACCGTGTACAGCCAGAGCCTCGCATCGTGGTATGACGACGCCGGGAATACCGCGTGCGGGTTTCACGCCGGTCTGGGTGTCGCAAACCGCAGCCTCCCGTGCGGCACGAAGGTGCGCTTGCGCTACGGCGGACGCAGCGTCACCGCGACAGTCGACGACCGCGGCCCGTACGTCGGCGGTCGTGACTGGGATCTGAACCAGAACACCGCGGCCGCGCTGGGCTTTGGCGGCGTCGGCACTGTGTGGGTGAACCAGTAGACGTCTGAACGCCGGATTAGCCTCCGCAGCGATGCCCGACCGCTGTATCGCCCACCTGGACATGGACGCGTTCTACGTCTCGGTCGAGCTGCGGCGGCGGCCGGAGCTGCGGGGGCGGCCGGTGATCGTCGCCGGCACCGGGCCCCGGGCCGTGGTCACGACCGCGTCGTACGAGGCCCGGCGCTTCGGGGTCGGCTCGGCGATGCCGGCGGCTCGGGCCCGCCGTCTGTGTCCCGACGGCGTCTACCTTGCCCCCGACTTCTCCTACTACCGGGAAGCCTCGCGGGAGGTAATGGCGCTCGTTCGGGCGTGCGCGGGCCTGGTCGAGGTGGTCGGCCTCGACGAGGCCTACCTCGAGATTTCGGATATGCCCGCGCCTCGCGCCGAGATGCGCCGGCTCGCGCTCGAGATCGAGCGCGCCACCGGCCTGTGCTGCTCGATCGGGATCGGGCCGAAAAAGCTGGTGGCGAAGGTGGCGTCAGACGCGGAGAAGCCGCGTGGCTTCGTCGTGCTGAGCGCCGAGCAGGCGCGGGAGCGCTTTGCCGCTGCGCGCTGCGGATTGATCCCGGGGATCGGCCCCAAGACGGCCGAGCGCCTGAGCGCCTGCGGGCTTGACACGCTCGGCAGGCTGGCGGCGGCGCCGGTGGCCGAGCTCGCGGCGCGCTTTGGGGCGCGGCTCGCGGCCGAGCTCCAGCGCCGCGCCAGGTTCGAGGACGACTCGCCGGTCAGCGAGGAGCGCAAGGTCATCTCCGAATCGCGTGAGACCACGTTTGATCGCGACGTCTCGGGGCTCGAGCAGCTCGAGCCGATCCTCGTCGGGCTGGTCGGGCAGCTGTGCGAGGCGCTCGAGCGCCAGGGCCGCCGCGGGCGCACGGTTGGCATCAAGGTGCGACTCGACGACTTCTCGACCCATACGCGCGCCCGCACGCTCGTCGAGGCCGTGGGCTCGCCTGAGAGGGTCGGCCCCGTGGCGTTGGATCTGCTGCGGCGCTTCTCGCCGGGGCGCCCGGTGCGTTTGCTCGGTGTGCGCGTCGCGGGCCTGCAACCCAGCGTCACTGACGCCGCGCAGCAGCTCACGCTCACGCTCACGCTCTGAGACGGGCGGAATGGCTCTCAGTAGAGCGCGGCGGCGAGCCGACGGCGCGATTCGCGGGCCAGCGGATGCTCCACGCCGAGCTCGTCGAGGATCCCGACCACGATCCGCCTGAGGTCGTCACGCGAGCCGTCGGCGCTTGGCAGCAGGCCGATCAGAAGGTCCAGCGCCCGTTCGTGGTCACCGCCGTCGAGCGCCGCGAAGGCGGCCTGGAGCTGGGGCGCGGCGCCGGCGCGCTCGAGTCCGATCCGAGCGGCGAGGCCGTCGGCGGCGAAGCTGCCGGGCACGGCCTGCACCAGCGCAAGCGCCTCCTCGGCGTCCCCGCGGGCGTGCAGGATCCGCGCGAGCGGCACGGCAGCGTCGGCTCGGGAGGGCTCGAGCTCCACCGCGCGCCGCAGCGAGGTCTCGTCGCCATCGGCCACGAGCGCGTCGGCCTCGGAGGGGAGCAGCTGGTCGAGGAAGCTCTCGACCGCGACCGGCGGCTGGGCGCCGACGAACTCGGAGATCACCTCGCGGTCGCGAAACGCCTTGACGGCCGGGATGCTCTGAATCCCGTAGGTACCGGCGAGGGTCTGATTGGCGTCGACGTCGACCTTGGCCAGCTCGATCTTGCCGGCCCGCGCAGCCACGCCCCGCTCGAGCACCGGCCCCAGCTGGCGGCACGGCCCGCACCACTCGGCCCAGAAGTCGACCACCACCGGCACGGCTTCGGAGCGATCGAGGACCGCGGCCTGGAAGTTGCTCTCCGAAACGTCCACGCGCATGATGGTAGCCACGGCTCGCGCGCGGCAGTCACCGCTCGGGCGGCGCGGATCGTGTAGACAGCATGCCGTGGCCGAATTCGTGATCGAGCGAGACGGGGTACGGCTCGCGGGGCAGGAGACGGGGGAGGAGGGGTCCTCGGCGGTTGTACTGCTGCACGGGCTCACGGCCACCCGGCGCTACGTCGTGATGGGCTCGACGGCGCTCGAGCGCTCCGGCCACCGGGTGATCTCCTACGACGCGCGCGGCCACGGACGCTCCTCGCCGGCGGCGCATCCCGAGGACTACGGCTACGAGGAACTCCGGCTCGACCTCGAAGCCGTGCTCGACCACGCGGGCCTTGACCGCGCGGTGCTCGCCGGAGCGTCGATGGGCGCCCACACGCTGTTGCAACTGGCGCTCGCCCGTCCCGAGCGGGTGGGGGGCCTGGTTGTCATAACGCCCGCCTACGACGGCCCCGCGGCTGACGATCCGCAGCGCCTCGCGCATTGGGACGCGCTGGCTGAGGGCCTGCGCGAGGGTGGGGTCGAGGGCTTCATCGCGGCCTACGGCGAGCCGCGGGTGCCCGAACGCTGGCGCGAGACGGTGCTCAAGGTGATCCGCCAGCGGCTGGCGCTGCACGAGCATCCCGAGGCGGTGTCCGACGCGCTGCGCGTGGTGCCGCGCTCGCATCCGTTCGGTTCGATCTCCGAGCTGGCCGCGATATCCGTTCCCACCGCGGTGGTGGCCAGCGACGACGAGGCCGACCCCGAGCACCCGAGCGCGGTGGGCGAGGCGTACGCCGCCGCGATCCCCGGCGCCCGGCTGATCACCGACGAGCCGGGCCGCTCGCCGCTCGCCTGGCAGGGGAGTCAGCTCTCGCGGGTGATCGCCGAGGTGGCGCGGGAGGCTGCGGCTGCCACGTGATCGCCCCGGGGAGGATCGTGTGCCCGCCAGCGGTGGTCACGGTGTACATGAAGCTTGGGGACTACGGTCGCGCGGAACGCCGGCGGTTGCCCGCCAGCGCGTATACTTTCGCGCAGCCGAAGCGCTGGGTGAAGCGCACAAGCGGCCTTAGCTCTCCGCTCAGGTCGGCGCGGTGGGCGCAGTCGGAAACGAGCAGCGCGGCGCCGGTGGCCAGCACGAAGGCTCGCGCCCGGGCGGGGTGCATGCGCCCCCTGAACAGCGAGTTGGCCTCCCGAGAGCGGGGGAAGTAGTTACGGCTCCAGTAGCCGTGACCGACCCACACCGCACGGCCGGTCTGAGCCGGGATCACGATCGCGAACGGAGTCGGGGCGAGCACGCCGCCGCGGGGCGCCGCGCCGCTCACCCACGCGAGCGCTCGTTGGTCGGAGCGCGGCAGGTAGTACTGCACCGTCTGGCTGCGCGCCACGCGGGCGAACTTCCGGGCGTCGTAGGCGAGCCCCGGGATCGTGAGCAGCGCGACGGCGACGGCGCCGACCGCGGCGGGAAGGCGCAGCCGCCGCCAGCCCCTGACCGCCAGCACCGCGAACGGGAAGCTCAGTCCCTGAAGCGCGTGGGGGGCGAACGCGTCGTTGACGAAGTAGGTCAAGAAGCACGCTGCGACCCAGAGCAGCAGCGCCTGCTCGATCACCACCCCTTTGGGTCGGCTGAGCCCGGCGACGGCAATCACCGCGAGCGGGCCGAAGCCGGCCAGCAGCACCAGCGGCGCCAGACGTCCGACCACCTCGTAGTGGGAGGCGAGCTTCCACGCCGGGTCGCTGTGGCTCAGCAGGTAGTAGTAGCCCAGCGGCAGCGCGGCGACGATCGCGGGCGCCGCCAGCGCCAGCCAGCCGCGCTGGCGCCGCCCTCGTCGCCAGACGGCGAGCCCCACGAAGATCACGATCAGCGTGATGCCCTGCCAGGGGTGAAGCCAGGATGCGAGCAGCGCGGCGAGCATCGCCACCAGCAGGGGACCGCGCTGCACCCGCGGCCCGGCTCCCCGCGGGGCCGCACGGGGCGTCTGCCCGAGCCTGAGAGCAGGGTCGATCGCGCGCTCGACGGCGAGCAGGGCCACCGGCACGAGCGCGAGCCCGATCGCGCTCGGAACGTAGCCCCAGAGCTTGTTCGCCGCCAGCAGCTCGTAGCCGAGCAGGTAGAGCTGGAAGCGAAATCGCCCACCGCCGAGCTGCGCCCAACTGAACAGCGCCGTGAGCGGGGTGTAGAGGAACAGCGCCAGCGCGACCGCCGCGGCGCGGGCGGCCAGCTGGTCGGCGAATGCGCGGCGCGCCCACGCGACGGCGGCGAGCGCCAGGACCACCACCGCGACCGGCTTCCAGAGCAGGTAGGCCAGCTGCAGCGAGAGCCCGATCCGCCACAGGGCCCCGGTGATCGTGAACAGCGGCTCGAGGTACACGTGTCCGCTGGGGGCGAGACTGAAGAGATCCGAGGCGAGCCCGTGGGCCCCGGCGTCCCGCGCCCAGGCGAGGTACTGGAGCTGATCGGCCCCGAGCACCCCGTCCGCGCCGATCAGGCCATCCGCGCCGGTGAAGCTGGTGTTCGTGTGCGAGGCGTGAGCCAGCAGCAGCACGATCGGGAACAGCGCCCAGGCGCCCAGCGCGGCCAGCAGCACGATCTCAGCGCGTGATACCCGCGGCCGGCTATCCCGCAGCATGGCGTGCAAGCCTACCCCGGGGGAGACGGGCTACCGGTCTCGTGGCCGGCAGCCCGTCTGATGGAGGGCGTTAGCCGAGCGTCACGTGGTCGGTGCGATCGACCGGCTTCAGGTATCCGTTGCCGGCGAAGGCGACGGTGACCCGCAGCGCCGTTGGGCCATGGCCGATCAGACGCCCGAACGGGACCTGAGTCGAGAAGCTGCAATTCGGCTCCACCTGCGCGACTCCGGAAGCGACCTTTCGACTGCCGTCGTAGAAGCGGATCGCGACCACGCCGGTGCAGCGCAGCGGCTCGGGCACGAAGTAGGCCGCTCCGTAGAGCTTGCCGGAAGTCGTGAACAGGTAGGGCGTGCGGCTGGCTCGCGAGGGCGAGGTCCTGGTGCTCATCTTCGGCATCCGCCGGAAGGAGGGGTAGGTGAAGAACGTCTGGTCCCCGCCGTAGGACACGACCGCGCCGTGCGTGGCGACGATCCGGTAGTGGAACAGCTTGCCGGGGGCGAGGCCCGTGAGCGGCACCGAGACCGGCAGCGACACGCTGACCGCGGGCAGGGGGGCCCCGGCGATCGTCTGCGACAAGTAGGGGGTGAGGCCGTACTGGACCACCCAGGTCGTCGCCGCGCCCTCGGGGTTCACGCTCCCAGTCGGGGTCGCCGTGGTCGTGGTCACGTTGACCGGGGGTCCGGTCACGACCGAGGCCGGAGGATGGCCGGTGGTCGTGAACGTCCGGTCGACGCCGGAGGCCGAGCCCGAGGCGTTGAGCGCCACGACGCGGTAGTGGTACGTCGTGCCCGGCGTCAGACCGCTGACTCCGAGCGCGACCGCGATGGACTTGGTCCCGTGGCCGACCGAGTGGCTGGCGGTGGTGTCCCCGTAGGCGGACGTGGGGCCGTACTGGAACGAGTACGAGGTCTGGTTGCCGTTTGGATTGATCGTGGCCTGCAGGGTGGCCGAGGTATTGCCGATGTTGGTCGCAGCGCGCGTCGCGACGGTCGGCGACGACGCGGCGTTTGCCACCCCGGTGATCGCCGTAGCGAGCGCCACAGCGGCCACCATCAGTCTTGCGGTGCGCTTCATCACTGCTTCCTCCTATCTCGACTCAAACACGTGCCCTCATACTTCGACCCAACCGCTGTAAACCCGCTTTGGGTTCGAAGTTGCGGGGCCCGATTCGCGGCCCAGAGAATGGGTATCCACTTGACGGAATGATCGGCGTGGAACAAATCGAGGCCTGGCGCGGCCAGCAGGTGCTGGACGGCGCCGGCGAGCAGCTCGGCAAGCTCGACGAGGTGTACTTCGACATCGAGAGCGGCACGCCGGTGTTGATCGCGGTCAAGAGCGGCCTGCTGGGACGCCGCTCGGCACTGGTCCCGATCGACGGCTGCACCGTGTCGAGAGAATATCTCCGGGTGGCGCACGCCAAGGCCGCGGTCGAGCGCGCCGGCCAGAGCGCCCCCGAAGGCGCTTTTGACGCCGAGTCGCTGAGCGCGCTGGGGGCCGCCTACGGTTTGAAGTTCGCCGATCGGCTGCGGCTCGAGAGCACGGGGGAGATGGAGGCGCAACACGCCGAAGCCGAGGCGGCGCGAGCCCGCGCGGCGGAGCTTGCCTCCACCGCCCGCGACAAAGTGGCCAAGCGCGACGCCGCCAGCGAGCGGGCCGCGGGAGCCAGCAAGGAGGCTGAGCGGGCGGCGCGAGAGGCTGAAGCAGCGCGCCGCGAGGCGCTCGATGCCCGCGAGCAAGCCGGGCGCTACGACCCGGAGCCGCAGTAGCGGCGGACGCAGGCGGCGTCCCGTCGCTCGCTGTATTCTCCGCCGCGTGGAGCGCCGCCGGCTGGGTGACAGCGAACTCGAGGTTTCAGAGATCTCGCTCGGGTCGTGGCTGACGTACTCGGGCGGGGTGCAGCGCGAGCAGACCGAGGCGTGCACGCGGGCCGCGCTCGACGCCGGGATCAACTTCTTTGACACCGCCAATGCCTACGGCCGCGGCGCCGCAGAGACGGCTTGGGGGGAGATCCTCGCCGATTACCCGCGCGACTCCTACGTGCTGGCGACGAAGGTCTTCTTCCCGATGTCAGACAGCGACCAGGGGCTCTCGTCCGAGCAGATCCACAAGCAGCTCGACGCCTCGTTGGCGCGGCTGGCGACCGACTACGTCGACCTCTACCAATGCCACCGGTTCGACGTCGAGACGCCGATCGAGGAGACGATGGACGCGCTCAGCGACGCGGTGCGTGCCGGCAAGGTCCGCTACCTCGGCTTCAGCGAATGGACCCCCGAGCAGATCACCGCCGGCCTGTCGGTGCCCGGCACCGTCAAGTTCGTCTCCTCGCAGCCCCAGTACTCGATGCTGTGGCGCGCGCCCGAGGCGGAGCTCTTGTCGGTCTGCGCCCGTCACGGGATCTCGCAGGTCTGCTGGTCGCCCCTCGCCCAGGGCGTGCTCAGCGGGAAGTACCTCCCCGGCGAGCAGCCGCCGGCCGACTCCCGTGCCGCGAGCGCTGAGATGAGCACGTTCATCGGCGCCTTCATGAACGACGCGACGCTCGAGGCGGTCCAGCGTCTGGAGCCGGTCGCCGAGCAGGCGGGGCTCAGCATGGCCCAGCTGGCGCTGGCCTGGGTCCTGCGCGAGCCCGGCGTGGCCTCGGCGATCATCGGCGCTTCGCGGCCCGAGCAGGTTCACGACAACGCCGCCGCGGCCGCGGTGACGCTGACGGCCGACACGATCGCCGCCGTCGACGAGGCGCTCGGCACGGTGCCGGTGACCGAGCCGACGCTTGCGCCGGGGGCCAGCGCCGGCGTCAAGCGGCGAGACGCGCCTTAGCGACCCCGAGCGGTTCCCGGCGAGCGTAGGGCACCTCCGGTGACGGGCCGGTGGCTAGCATTGATGCGGTGATGCGTTAGCATCATCAAGATGCGCACGACGCTCGAGCTCGACGACGATGTCGTGATGGCCGCGCGCGAGCTCGCCGCGGACGGACGCCGCTCACTCGGTTCGGTGATCTCTGAGCTGGCCCGGCGCGGACTCACGCCGGCGCGGGTGGAGGCCGACGGGGACCTGCCGGTGATTCGGGTGCCGGCGGGAACAGCCCCGATTACCCCGCACATGGTGCGGCGCGCGCTCGACGAGGACTGAGCATCGCGATGGCGCTGCTGGACGTCAATGCGCTGGTCGCCCTGGCCTGGGACTCACACGTCCATCACGCCGCGATGCGGAGGTGGTTCACCACCCATAGCGGCGGGGGGTGGGCGACGTGCGCCATCACGGAGAGCGGTTTCGTTCGCGTGTCGTCCAACCCCAAGGTGCTCCCGAGTCCGATCGACCCCCAAGCCGCTCGCGCGGTTCTCGTGGCGCTTCGTGCCGTGGGCCGCCATCGGTTCCTGCCCAACGATGTGTCGCTGACCGATCCGGACGTGCCGAGGATCCTCGGGCACCGTCAGGTCACCGATGCGCAGCTCCTGACGCTCGCGCGGCGCCATCAGATCCGGCTCGCGACCTTCGACGCCGGGATCGTCACGCTGGCGCAACAGCACGACGTCGAGCTGCTCGTGGGGTAAGGCGCTGCGTGTGTTCTAACGCTCGATAATCAGGCTTATGTTCACCTATGAGTTTCGTCAGCGACGTAGCGAAGGGACCGTCGCTAGGCACGACAGGCGCTAGAGCCCGGCCCCTGCGGTTGCGGGCATCTAAGATCGTTGTGGTACGAATCTCCGTGTCTCTCGTCACGTGACCCGCGAAGAGAGCAACGACCTAAAGGAGCACAGCGATGGCGAGCACTATCGAGCCGACGGTCGACACGATCTCTGACCTGCTTGGGGCTGACGTCGGCGACCTCCTGAGCCACCGCTGCGAGACGATCGACCGGTCGCTCCTGCATCTCCCGGGTCCCGACTTCATCGAGCGCGTGCTCCTCGATACTGACCGCAGCACGGCGACGCTGCGCAATCTGCGGCTGATGTTCGATCACGGTCGGCTCGGCGGCACCGGTTACCTGAGCATCCTCCCGGTCGACCAGGGCATCGAGCACAGCGCCGGCGCCAGCTTTGCCCCCAACCCTGCCTACTTCGACCCCCAGCGGATCGTCGAGTTGGCCATCGAGGGCGGCTGTAACGCCGTCGCCTCGACGCTCGGCGTCCTCGGCGCGGTCTCACGCAGGTACGCGCACCGGATTCCGTTCATCGTCAAGCTCAACCACAACGAGCTGCTCACCTATCCCAACCAGTTCGACCATGTGCCGTTTGCCAGCGCTAAGCGCGCTTGGGAGATGGGTGCGGTCGGCGTCGGCGCGACGATCTACTTCGGCAGCGAGGAGAGCACTCGCCAGCTGCGCGAGGTCAGCGAGGCCTTCGAGCACGCCCACCAGCTCGGCATGTTCACCGTGCTCTGGTGCTACCTGCGCAACCCGGAGTTCAAGCAGGGCGACACGGATTATCATCTCGCCGCCGACCTCACCGGGCAGGCCAACCACCTCGGCGTCACGATCGAAGCCGACATCATCAAGCAGAAGCTGCCCGAGAACAACAACGGCTACGGCGCTCTGAACCGAAACGGCAGCAGCTACGGGAAGACCTCCGAGCTCGTCTACAGCGAGCTGACCACCGATCACCCGATCGACCTCTGCCGCTACCAGGTCGCCAACTGCTACATGGGACGCGCGGGACTGATCAACAGCGGCGGCGCTTCGGCCGGCGAATCGGATCTCGCCGAGGCCGTGCGTACCGCGGTGATCAACAAGCGCGCCGGCGGTACCGGGCTGATCACCGGTCGCAAGGCGTTCCAGCGGCCGATGGACGAGGGCGTCGAGATCCTAGGCGCGGTCCAGAACGTCTATCTCTCCAGCGAGATCAGCGTGGCCTAACGATGGCCCCCGCGTGGACGTTGTGGTCACTGCCCCACGTCGGCGTTATGTAAACCCCTGCGCAAGCGGGCGCCCAAACCCTCCCTCTCCGTAGAGACGGCCCCGTTCGCAGTTAGGCTACGCGCGTGCGCCTGCTCGCGACGTTCGCCACGCTGGCCGCGCTGCCGGCCCTGTCGGCGACCGCCTCGGGTGTCGCCGCCGGCTCGGCGCTCGTTCCCTCCGGCGGCGGATCCTCGAGCGGCGGCGCGCCGATCCTCAGCGGCGGGCTCGCGCCGACTACCACACGCCCGGGGAAGGTCCCGCCGCCGCCCGGCCGGCGCGCTCGCGGTCGCTGGCTGGGTGGGGTCACGATCACCGAGTACTGGCCCGCGCCCGAGTCGTGGTTCGTCGGTGCGAAGGTCCGCGCGCCGGGACTCCCCGGCGCGCACCGGATCGACTGGCTCTATTCGGCCACCGGGGTCTCGATGGAGGGCGAGGGGCTCGGACTCGACGGGCGCCTCTACCACATCCAATCGCTTGGCGTGGGCGGCTGGGTCACCACCGACGGCGTGCCCACGTCACCCTCCAACGGCTGGCTGAGCGGCGCACCGTTCTGGCGCGCCGGGGGCTACTGGCGCAATCGCCGCTACGGCGTCACGTTCCCGCTGGCGACCGGCGGCTGGTCGGCCGGACGGGGTCGCCAGTACGTGGCGCTGCGAGGTGTGACGTTCGCCCCCGGGGCGTCGTTGCCGCTTCGCTACTACCAGTCGATCGCCGTCGATCCGGGCGTGATCCCGCTCGGCAGCCGCGTCTACGTGCCTGCCTACCGCGGTGACGGGTACGGAGGCTGGTTCGTGGCGCAGGACACCGGCGGCGCGATCAATGGCCGTCACATCGATGTTTACCGGTCGCCGCCGCCCAGTTCGAGCGATACGGGCCAGTACCGTGTCGGCCAGCGGATCTACGTGATCAAGCCGCGCCGCTGACCGCTGAGCCGACGCCGAGCGGCTCGCCTGAGCGCACTAGACTGCATCCAGCCATGGCCAAGCAGCAGCAGCGGATGATGCGGATCGAGCAGCGCAGCCAGCTCGCGGCGATGCAGCAGCTCGAGAGCCGCTCTGACGAAGAGCTCGAAGCCGAGACGAAGTTCAAGGCCGCCGCGCAGGCGATCCTCGGCGCCCGAGCCGCCGAGCGCTACGACGCGAAGGCGTCCAGGGCGCATTTCCAGCGCGCGATCGCCGCGGCGCGACCGCAGGAGCGACTGCAGATTCGCCGGATGGCCGACGCCTCGCTGGCGCTCGCTGAGCGACGCGCGGGTGACCTCAAGAAGGCGACCGAGCGCCTGGGGGTCGACGCGCCCACCAACCGCCAGTTGCTGGGCCTGAAGTTCATGGGCCTGATCGCGCCCCCCGCCAGCGCGGGGATCCTGGCGCGCATCCGCGGCATCCTGCTGGTGATCGTGCTGATCATCGCGATCCTGCTGCTCGGCTTCGGGATCGTGAATCTGGTTTCGCTGCCATTCGGCGGTATCTCGCTCGATCTCGGCATCTTCTACGGGTTCGTGCTCGTGCTGATCGCGATCGGGGTGCTCGCCTACTTCGGACGGCGCCGTCAGCGCCGCGTGCAGGCCGAGCGCGCCGAGCAGACGGCCGCCCGAGCTCGCTGACCGCTGGGTATCAGATGTGCGGCCGCTACACGCTCGCCACGCCTGACCCGGCCGCGATCAGAGATCGCTTTGGGGTGGATGACGGGATCGAGGTTCGCCAGCGGTTCAACGTCGCCCCCGGCGACGACGTGCTGGCGGTGACGACCGACCGCGACGGCAGTCCGCGGGGAGACCTGCTGCGCTGGGGCCTGGTCCCGTCTTGGGCCAAGCGTCCCGACACCGGCCTGAAGATGATCAACGCCCGGCTCGAGACGGTCACCGAGCGGCCCGCCTACCGCCGCGCGTTTGAGCGCTTTCGCTGCCTGATCGTCGCCGACGGCTTCTACGAGTGGCAGCCGAGGCCCGGGGGCCCCAAGCAGCCCTTTCACATCACCCGCGACGACGGCGCGCTGTTCGCTTTCGCCGGACTGTGGTCGATCTGGCACGGCGAGGATGGGAGCAAGCTCCGCACGTGCACGATCCTCACGACCGCCGCCAGCTCGGCGATCTCAGCCCTGCACGATCGGATGCCGGTGATCCTCAGGCAAGACGCCGAGCGGGAGTGGCTCGACATCTCCACCCCATCCGGCCGGCTGACCGAGATCCTCGCCGGTCTCCCCGCGCGCCGGTTGGCGCTCACGCCCGTCGGCCTGGCGGTCAACGACGCGCGCTACGACGGCCCGGAGTGCCTCGCGCCGCCGGCTGAGCGCGAGCATGCGGCGCTGTTTTAGATCGACGGCTCGAAGGCTGTCGTGCCGGCCGACGCGACGGCCGTGGCCGGCTGCTCGGGCGCGGCGGCGGTGTGCGGTTCGAGCGCTATGGGGGCAACGATCGCCGGCTGCTCGGCTTGCTCAGGCCCCAGGGGCCGTTTGCCGGCCACCGGGGGTTGGTCCGGCGTCGCGGCCCGTAGCCACTCCTTGAAGGTGCCGGCGGCCATCGGGCGGCTGAGGTGGTATCCCTGGGCCAGATCGCAGCCCAGCAGCGAGAGCTCCTGCAGCGTGGCGCCGTCCTCGACCCCCTCGGCGATGATCCTCAAGCCCAGGTCGTGACCGAGATTGATCGTCGAGCGCACGATGATGAGGTCACTCTCGTCGCGCATCATCGGTGACACGAACGAGCGGTCGATCTTGAGCTCGTCGATCGGCAGCCGGCGCAAGTTGGCCAGCGACGAGTAGCCAGTCCCGAAGTCGTCGACCGACATTCGCACCCCGAGATCGCTGAGCCGCGTGACCGTCGCTAGAGCGCGGTCGGGGTCGGACATGATCATGCTCTCGGTTATCTCGAGCTGCAGCGCGTCGGCGGGAAGCGAGTAGGTGTCGAGCAAGCGCTCGATCTGCTTCGGCAGATCGCGGTCGAGCAAGTTTCGCACCGACAGATTGACCGCGACCGACAGTTCGCGGCCGTCTTTGCGCCAGGACACGCACTCGGCGATCGACCGTTCGAGTACGTGGCGAGTCAGCGGCCCGATCAGTCCGGTCTGCTCGACTGTCTGCACGAACGCCCCCGGGGCGATCAACCCGAGCTGCGGATGCTGCCAGCGGACGAGGCCTTCCGCGCCCGTGACGGTCAGGGTATCGAGGTCGACGATCGGTTGGTAGTGGACCACGATCTCGTCGGAGGCGAGCGCGTGGCGGATGTCACTGATAACGCTCAGTCGCCGCACCGAGTGATGGTTCTGCTCGGCCGCATAGACCTTGTAATCGCACTGCGCCTCCTTGGCGGCGTACATCGCGATGTCCGCGCAGCGCAGCAGTGCGTGGGAGTCCTGGCCGTCCTCGGGAAAGCGCGCGATCCCCACGCTGGCCCCGACCTCGAGCGAGAGCTCGTCGACCGCGAACGGCTCGCTCACGCATTTCGTCAGCCGGGTCGCCACGCGCTCGATGACCGCGAGGTCGTGGGCGCCCTCGACGGGCAGGATGGCGAACTCGTCGCCGCCCAGCCGCGCCACCAGCCCCTGCGCTCCAACTTCCGCCACCAGACGCGGGCCGAGCTCGCGCAGCAGCACGTCTCCGTAGTGGTGGCCGAGCGTGTCGTTGATCTCCTTGAAGCGGTCGAGGTCCATCAGCATCACCACGAACCCGGCGCCCGTCCGCTGGGACGAGGCGATCCGTTCCTCGACGACGATCCGGAAGCGCTCCCGGTTGGCGAGGCCGGTGAGCTCATCGGTGGTGACGATCCGCTGCAGGTCCTCGCTGCGTCGCTTGGAGGTCAGCAGCTCGCCGACGAGGTATTGGAAGATCACGAACATCAGCCCGAGCACCGCCAGGCCCCCGGTGCCGAGCTGATGGGCGAGGTACACGGCGCCCATCGCCAGCAGAGCCGAGAAGAGCTGCGCCGACAGCAGCGGCACGACCGCCTCGCGCACCTTCTGCATCAGCGAGTCGCCATCGAGATAGCACGCGTAGCTCGCGACGGCAAGGAAGTTCACCGCCAGCGAGACGAGGTAGGCCGCGAACACCAGCAGGTAGTAGCCGAGCGCGTGTGGTCCCACGCCCGCCCAGCCGATCGCGGCGTGGAAGAACAGGCCGGCGAGGAGCGGGGCCCATGCGAATGCCACGAGGTTCGCGCGGAGCTTGTGCGGAGCCTCACGGGTGCGTGGCCAGGTCACGGCGATCGACAGCACCCCGACGAGCGCCGCCGGACCGCCGCCGAGGAGCACGGCGGCGAGCACCAGCCCGAGCCCGCTGCCCGAGATCCGGAGCTTCGTCGGGCCGGTATCGACGTAGGTGAGGTCGCTGACGATCGTGAAGGTGATGATCACCGCGAGCGGCCACAGGCTCCAGCGGTACGAGCCGGCGGTCAAGGCGACGATTGCCGCAACCGCCGCGAGCGCGCCCAGCTGCAACGTGGCGACGCCAAGCGTCGGCGATCGCTGCGCTGTCTGTGCAGGGGCCGCTGTTTTACCGGTGCCCATCTGGTCCGTTTATCGGCCAGATCGGGCAATTCCTCAACCGAATGTCCAGGTTGCCTGGACGGGCGCTAAAGGATCGAGTAATGGCGGCCGATCAACCGGTTGAAAACAATGCGGAGAGGCCCGCCCTCAAGAACGAACCCCTCCGCGGCATGATTAGCCCAACCTGTAGTGCATAGGGGCCTCCTTTCGGGGGACGTTGCACTGCAGCGCACTGGACAATCGTCGAGCGTGGCGCCCAGGTATGGAGCCTTGGCGTCACGTTTGCCTGGATTACCCGTGCAAATAGGCACGGTAACGCCCAATCGGCCGCCCGTCCAGCGACTCGGGCGAGATGTTGCGCCCGCGGCGCGGCTGGTTGCGATTAAAAGGGTTAGGCCACTT
>JBPCQU010000172.1:0-23936 GCA_050997795.1 Solirubrobacteraceae bacterium
ATGTGATCGTCGGCGCCGGCTCGGCCGGCTGCGTGCTGGCAAACCGGCTCAGCGAGGACGAGGACGTGCGCGTCTGCCTGCTCGAGGCGGGCCCTCCGGACGCGATCGACGAGATCCATCTCCCCGCCGGCGTGCTCGCCGTTGGCACGAGCAAGTACGACTGGTCGTTCTTCTCCGACCCCGAGCCCGGGTTCGCCGGCCGGCAGCGGTACCTCCCCCGCGGGCGGACCCTCGGCGGCTCCTCGTCGGTCAACGCGATGATCTACATGCGCGGCAACCGCGCCGACTACGACGGATGGGCCGCACTCGGCCACGACGGCTGGGGCTGGGACGACGTACTGCCGTACTTCATCCGCGCCGAGGACAACGAGCGCGGCGCGAGTGATTTGCACGGCTCCGGCGGTCCGCTGAGCGTGATCGACGGCCGCTCTCGCTACCGCACCTGCGAGGCGTTCATCGAAGCCGGTCAGCAGGCCGGGATGGCGCTCAACGAGGACTTCAACGGGCCCCGCCAGGACGGGGTCGGCTGGTACCAGGTCACGCAGCGAAACGGGATGCGCTGCTCGGCCGCGGTGGCCTACCTGCACCCGGTGCTCGGCCGCCGCAATCTCGAGCTGATCACCGGCGCGCACGTCAACCGGCTGCTGCTCGACGGCACGACCGCGGCGGGAGTCGAGGTCGACCGCGACGGGGAGCTGACCGAGATCCGCGCCGAGCGCGAGGTGATCCTCTCCGCCGGCGCCTATCAGAGCCCGCAGATCCTGCTGCTGAGCGGCGTAGGTCCCGCCGCCGACCTCGAGCTGGTGGGGCTCCCCGTGGCCCACGAGCTTCCCGTCGGGGAGGGGCTCCAGGACCATCCCGCGACCTGGATCACCTACACGACCGACGAGCCGTCGCTGCTGAGCGCCGAGACCGAGGAGAACCTGGGCCTGCTGCAGACCGAGGGGCGCGGACCGCTGACCTCGAACTTCGCCGAGTCAGGCGGCTTCTTCCGTACCCGCGAGGACCTCGAGGCGCCCGACATCCAGGTGCACATGCTCCCGATCCTGTTTCCGGAGGCGGGGGCGGGCGAGATCCGCGTCGACGGGTGGGCGCTCGCGCCCTGCCTCCTGCGCCCCACGAGCGCCGGCTTCGTCAAGCTCCGCTCGCGGGTTCCGACGGCCCAACCGCGGATCCTCCACAACTACCTCCTCGACCCGGAGGATCGCGCGACGATGCTCGCCGCGGTGCGGCGCTGTGTCGAGATCGCGGGCCGGCCGGCGCTGAAGGCCGTCACCACGGGCGCGTTCGGCGCCCCCGAGGACGACACCGACGCGGCCATCATGGCCCACATCGAGCGCAACACGACGACCCTCTACCACCCCGTCGGAACGTGCGCAATGGGCCGCGTCGTCGACTCCGAGCTGCGCGTGGTCGGCCTGCAGTCGCTGCGGGTGATCGACGCCTCGGTGATGCCGACGCTCGTGCGCGGCAACACCAACGCGCCGACGATCATGATCGCCGAGCGGGCTGCCGACCTGATCCGCGGCCGGACCTCGGCGAAGCTGGAGCGGCCCGAGACACGGTCGGCCGCCGCGGCCTGAAACGCTCGCGCGCTCCTGACGCCGTCAGGCTTCGAGCTCCTCCAGCACCAGCTCGGCGGTCAGCTCGGCGCCGTCGCGGAGCACCCGCGCCCGCACTGAGCGCCCGATTCGCTCCTGGACCATCAGGCGCTGCAGGGCGGTCGCATCGGTGATCGGCTCGCCGTCGAGCTCGAGCAGCAGGTCACCCCGCTGCAGTCCACCGCGCTGAGCCGGGCTGCGCTCGATCACCTGCATGATCTGGACGCCGCCGCGACGTCCGAGCCGGCCAGCGGCCGCGGGCGGGAGCGCTCGCGGAGCGACGGCGGCACCCAGCTGGGCGCGGCGGACCCGTCCCTCGCGGATCAGCGTCGAGACAATCGCGCCGGTGGCGTCGTTGATCGGCACCGCGAGGCCGAGCCCGATCCCCGCCAGCGCCTGTTGATGCCGACCACACGCCCGGACCCGTCGGCGAGTGCGCCGCCGGAGTTGCCGGGGCTGAGCGCTGCGTCGGTCTGGATCACGTTCTCCACCACGCGCCGCGGTCCGCCCCGCGCGCCGACCGGCAGCGAGCGGCCCAGGCCGCTGACGACGCCGGCCGTGACCGAGCTGGCGAACCCCTGGGGGTTTCCGATCGCGACGACGAGCTGCCCGACGCGCAAGCCGGAGGCGTCCCCGAGCGAGGCCGCGGTGAAGCCGCCGCCGTCGGCGCGCAGCACCGCAAGGTCTGACAGGGGATCGGCGCCGATGACCGAGACTTTCGCTTCGCGCCCGCTGCTGAAGCTCGCCACCCCGTGCCGCGAGCCCTCGACCACGTGCGCCGAGGTGACGATCAAGCCGTCGGGAGAGATAACGACGCCACTGCCCGCGCCCAGGGCCGGTCCCCGGCGGGTCCGCCGGCTCACCTGGAGGTTGGGCACGCTCGGACCTAGGGCCTCGACGACGGCGATCACGGTGTTCGAGTAGGCGTCAAGCGCTGGCTCGAGCCCATTTTCACTTGACATGCAATAATCGTACACCAACGTTTCGACTCAATCATTTGGAGCACAGCATGGCAACTGAACTGGACTACCCTCGGGTCGCCGATGCCGCGATCAGCGTCGCCGCCCACCTCGAAGCCGAGCTCGAGGAGGCGCTCGCCGAGCACCGGCTCACGCGCGCGAGCTTCCTCGTGCTCGACGCGCTCGAGCGAGCCGACGGCGGGACTCTGAACCAGCGAGAGCTGGTGACCCGCCTGCGGCGGACGTCGGGCACGCTCTCGGTCCGCCTCGGGCGGCTCGAGCGCGCCCGGGTGATCGAACGCGAACCCGATCCCGAGAACCGGCGCAGTGTGACGGTAACGCTGACCGACCGCGGACGCTCGCTCGTGCAGACGGCCAGGCCGGCCTACGCCGAGCGCGCGCAGCGGCTGGTCGCGGGGCTGCCCGATGGCGCCGCGCCGGCGCTGGCCGGGCAGCTCGACGCCTGGCTGGCCTTCTTCGAGCCCGACGAGCGTGTCGCTCCACGGCTGGGCGTCGCGGTCGCCGGCGCCGCCGTCGCCAAGCGGATGCGCCGGGCGGTCGGGTTGCCCGACGAGGCAGGGGTCCTCGTGGTGCGCGTGCGCCGCGACACCCCGGCCGACGCGGCCGGCGTCTCGCGTGGTGACCTGATCACCGAGGCCGGAGCCACGACCGTCCGCTCGATCGGTGACCTCGACCGCGCGGTCCGTGCCGCGGACGGTTCGCTGATCCTGAAGGTCCTCCGCGGCGCCGAGCCGCGCGAGCTGGCGGTGACGCTCGAGGGCTAATGGAGCAGGACGCGCAGCGCGATCACGAGTAGCCCGAGGACCGCCCCGAAGGCGGTTTGCCGCAGCAACTCGCGCCCGGTGAGCCGGGCACGAACGCCGATCGCGACCTCGGCGGTGATCACGATGCCGGCCGACGTCCAGATCGCCGCCGTGACCGCAGCCGTCTCCGACGCACCGGCGACCCAGCAGGCGAGCAGCACGCCGAACGGGACCGCGGCGCCGAGTAGCACGGCCAGCTCGGCTCGCGCCGCGCGGACCAGCCCGGCATAGGTGAAGTGCTCGCCGTGCTCGATCCGCTCGCCGGTGAACTCCGCGTAGGAGTAGGCGAGCCAGTAGAGCAGCAGCGTGACGGCGACCGCGCCGACCGTCCTCGGGTATGTCTCCTGCCGAGCGTTCTCGGCGGCGAGCAGGGCGGCGACCGCGATCGTGCCGTAGATCAGGGCAGCCGGATTGCTCGGCATCGGCTCAGCCCTTTACCGGCGCGAACGCGTTCGCGCGTGTCACCAGGACCCGCGTGCGCCCGAATGCGGGCGCTGACCCGAGTGCACATCCGACCAGCACTAGCACCGCCGCGAGCCTCCTCATCGTCATGACATCCTGACGGAGAATCCCGCCGGGAGGGTCGCGCCGGATCGGCGACCACCCTGCGGCAGCCCGCGCCCTGGTCAGCCAGTCACCTGGAGCTCCTCGAGCAGCGGCGGCTGGTGGTCGGTCGCCGAGGTGATCTGCAGCCGGACGTATTTGACCCGCTGCCGGGAGAACGTCAGCGTCTCAGTGGTCCCGGCCTTGCCCAGGACCGTGATCAGGCGCCGCCAGCGCCGCCCATCGATGGACACCAGCAGCGAGTAGCGGGTCGCACGCCGGACGATCACCGGGTGTGCCGGTGGGTGCACGTTGGGCTTCGGTGCCGGAGGCCACTGCCGCCCCCAGGTCACCAACACGCGCCGCACCGGCGTGGCGCCGGGAACGGTGGCGGTCAGGCTCGCGGGCAGCGAGGCAGGCTGCCAGTCGGTGGCCGAGCTGCCGTCGACCGCCGCCAGCGCGGGCGCCCCGGCGACCGAACTGCTCGCGCGGACCGCGGCGCAGCGAACGCGGTCAGCGCTCCTGATGAGGTCTGGCCGCGCGGTGGGGAGGGTGAGATTATGGCCGGCCCTGACCAGACGGCGGCCGGCCGCTCCGCTGATCGGCAGCGGTCCTCCGCGCAGGAGCGTCACGGTCGTGGCGCGGGGCTTGATCGTGACCGTGAACAACCGCCCGTGCCAGGCCACGTCGTGCAGGACGACGCCACCGAGCTGGCTGGTGAGGCTCGGCGCGAGCGCCACCGAGCCGGCGCCCAGCCGCATCCCGGAATAGCCGTACAGGAACTCCTGCAGAAAGCCGCCGATCCCGGTCATGAAGGTGAACGCCCCGCCGGTGCTCGTCTCGGAGAACTGGTGAAACACGTCACGGATGAACGGCTGATAGCTGCGCTCGGTGTAGACGAAGCTCGAGCAGCCGGGCGTGCCGAGCGTCGAGCTGTCGATCGAGTTGACCGCGTCGCTCATCGACGGCCCCATCGGATCGGTGCGCGGGACGTAGTAGCCAAGGTCGCTCTGGGCGATCCGGCGCGACATCGGATACGCCCACGGGTACTGGAGCAGGGTGACGTCGGCCTGCTTGACGAGCTGACCCCCGTAGCCGGCGAACTCGGGATGGATCCCCCGTGCGGCGTCGAGCGCGACGACCAGTCCTGCGGCGACCCGCGACCATCCCGCGGGAGGAGCGATCCCGAGCACGCGCGCCGCCTTGACCGCGTCCTCGAGCGTGGTCTTCGCCGCTACGTTCGTGAACACCTCGTCGTTGACGTCTGGGTTCTCCTCGTCGGGGCCGGTGACGTGGTCGATGTGATAGCGCCCGGCGGGTCCCCGGACCGCCCGCGACGCCCAGAAGCTCGCGGCGGCTGACAGCACCGGCCAGCCATCGCTCCCCAGCCAACCTCGATCTCCGGTGGCGAGGTAGTACTGCCACTGGGCGAGCGCGACGTCGGCGGTGATGTGCTGCTCGTAAAGCCCCTCGCTGTTCACCGACACCGGCGGCGGGATCTGCTCGGTGCCATCCAGCGCGCTCTCCCACGGAAAGCGGGCGCCCGGGGAGCCGGTGGCGGTGGGGTGCTGCTCGGCCGCCGCGAGCCGCTGGAAGCGATAGGCCTCCATCGCGCCCGCCAGGGTTGGGTGCTGGGCCAGAAGCGAGGGATACATCCACGTCTCGGCGTCCCAGAAGATGTGGCCGTCGTAGCCGTTGGAGGACAGGCCGGCGGGGGAGACGCTCCAGTCGAGGCCGTCGCGCGTGCTCGACCAGAGGTAGAACTCGCTCGCGTTGACGTCGGTGGCGAGCGTCTGATCGCCGAGCACGTCGACCCGACCGGACCACAGCTTCGCCCAGGCCGTCCCGTTGGCGGCCAGGTTGGCGGCCCAGCCGGCGGCGGCCGCGCGGGCGGCGTCGGCCTGCGCGGCCACCACCGGCGTGGCCGTGTCCTGCGAGTCCTCGACGCCGACGTACTTGGTCACGGTATAGCTCTGGCCGGCGACGACCGGGAAGCTGAGCTGCTGGCCGATGCTTTGGTTCGCGTCGTCGACCTCGATCGGCGTCGCGTTGACGTTCGGGCTCGTGGCCAGCTGGCTGGCGATGGCCGCCTCGATTCCCGTCCCCTGGGTCATCACCGCGACGTAGTCCTGGCGCTGGGCGGCGTTGAACCCATTGGTCACCGGATCGGTCAGCGTCGCCGGCGAGCCGTCGATCTCGTCGGTGACGGTCGCGCTCCCGGTCCACTGCGGCGTGAACTGCAGCTGCACCAACCCCACGTGCGCATCGGCGCGGTTGGTCAAGACTCGGTAGACGAGCTTGGCGGCGTGCCCGTCGGACGCCTTCCAGGTCGCCGACGTCGTGACGACGCCGGTGTGCAGGTCGATCGACTGCCGCCATCCGGTCGTCTGACCCTGCTTGGTCGAGAAGACCTGGGTGCCGTCGCCGAAGAGCAGCGTCGACCAGGTCGGGATGTTGGCGCGCTGCTGGACGGCGTCGGAGATCTTCTTGGGCTTGGTGGGCTTGGCGTAGAAGCCGGCCAGCTCGGACTGCGCCGGGACCGAGCCCCCCGCATAGCCCTGCCCGGTGGCCGGTACGCGGACCCCAAGGAAGCCGTTGCCGGTGAACGTCGGGGCGTAATGGCCCCCGGGGCTCCTCGCCTCCAGGACGTAGGCGCCGGTGGCCGCCGAGGCCGCCGAGGCCGCCGAGGCCGCCAAAACCGGAAGCGCGAGCGTTGCCCACGCGACCACTCCGAACCTTGACCAGCGCATCCTCCACCTCCTCCGGGCCGTCCTCTGAAGTAAGTTCCCCACCGGCGCTGCGGTCAAACAGCGCCCGGGTGTCCTGGAGCAGCCACGTTTCGCTAGCGTCCCGGAGCGATGCGCGTGATCCGCCAGCTCGCGGGGCCGTTCTTCGTCTTCGCCGGCGCGATGCACTTCGTGATCCCGAAGACGTACCGCAAGATCGTCCCGCCCTACGTGCCCGCGCCGGGGGCGATGGTGTACGCCAGCGGCGTGGCCGAGATCGCCGGCGGCGCCGGGCTGTTGCGCCCCGAGCACCGGCGGATCGCCGGCTGGTGGCTGATCGCGACCCTGGTCGCGGTGTTCCCCGCCAACCTCCACATGGCCCTCAATGCCGACCAGTATGCGGACGTTCCCGGAGGTGCCCCGGCGCTGTGGGCCCGGCTGCCGTTCCAGGGCGTGTTCATCGCCTGCGTGCTCGGCGCGATGCGGACTTGATCGGTCAGCGCGTCCGCCGCCGCGAGGACCCCCGCTTCCTGACCGGGAGGGGGCGCTACGTCGACGACCTCGAGCTGCCCGGCGCGCTGCACGCGACGTTCGTGCGCTCGGACTGGGCGCACGCCAGGATCCTCGGAATCGACGCCTCCGCGGCCGCGGCGTTTCCCGGCACGCGAGTGTTCACCCACGCTGAGGTCGATCTCGGCGAGATGACGTCGCCGTTCCTGGCCGGGGTCGACGAGCGTCTGTTCCGTCCGTACCTGGCGAGGGACAAGGTCCGCTTCGTGGGCGAGATCGTCGCCGTCGTACTGACCGAGTCGCGCGAGCGGGGCGTGGACGCCGCCGAGCTGGTGGAGGTGGAGTACGAGCCGCTGCCGGTGGTCACCGATGCCCGCGAGGCCCTCCGGGATGAGACGCTGCTGTTCGAGGACGTCGGCACCAATGTGTGTATTCGTCAGGCGCCCGAGCAGTCCGATGAGCGTCTGTTCGACGGCTGTGCGGTGCGCACCGCCGGCACCACCGTCAGCCAGCGCGTCGCCGTGTGTCCGATCGAGCCGCGGGCCAGCGCCGCACTGGTCCAGGAGGACGGAACGTTGACGGTCTGGATCTCGACCCAGACCCCGCACCAGGATCGCGACGGCCTCGCGAGCGCACTCGGGCTCGATCCCGACAAGGTCCAAGTGGTGGGGCCCGACGTCGGCGGCGGCTTCGGCGGCAAGGGGCGCTCGGTCGAGGAGACGCTGCTCGGCTGGCTCACGCTCCAGACAGACCGGCCGGTGCGCTGGACCGAGACGCGCAGCGAGAACATGGTCGGGATGAGCCATGGCCGCGGCCAGGTGGCCGAGTTCGAGCTCGGTGGCGACCACGAGGGACGGATCGAGGCGCTGCGGCTGCGGATCGTTCAGGACTCGGGCGCTTATGCCTGGGTCGGCGCGATCCTCCCAACGCTCACTGCGCTGATGGCCAGCGGCGTTTATCAAATCCCGAAGATCGAAGTCGAGTTTCAGTCGGTGCTGACCAACACCACTCCCACTGGTCCCTACCGCGGCGCCGGTCGTCCCGAGGCGGCGCAAATGATCGAGCGCGCGGTCGACATGTTTGCCAGCGACGTGTCGCTCGACCCGGCCGAGGTCAGGCGGCGCAACTTCATCGCACCCGATGAGTTCCCGCTCACCACCGCGTCGGGAGCGAGCTACGACTGCGGCGACTACGGCCGCGCGCTCGAGCTGGCGCTCGAGACCGCCGGCTACGACGCGCTCCGCCAGGAGCAGGCCGCGCGCCGGGCGGCTGGTGACGCCCGCCTACTCGGGATCGGCCTCAGCACGTACGTCGAGATCACCAACGGCGGCCCGGAGTCCGAGTTCGGCGAGGTCGAGATCACCGCTGCGGGCGACGCCGTCCTCAAGACGGGCTCGTTCTCTCACGGCCAGGGCCACGAGACCACGTTTGCGCAGATCGTCGCCGAGCTCCTCGGGCTGCCGCTCGAGCGCGTGACGGTGGTCAAGGGCGACACCAAGCTGGTCGCACGGGGGAGCGGAACCTACGGCTCCAAGTCGACCCAGATCGGCGGCGCCGCGGCCCGCGAGGCCGCGGTCGAGGTGGTGGAGAGCGCCAAGCGGCTCGCCGCCGAGCAGCTCGAGGCCGATCCCCGCGACATGGTGCTCGAGGCCGGCTCGGGGGAGTTCCACGTCGCCGGCGCGCCGCTCCCGGCGCTGGGCTGGAGCGAGCTCGCCTCGCGGCTGGCTGCGCAGGGGCGGATCGAGGAGCTGCGCGCCCAGGTTGACTTCGAGCCGCCGCTGCCGACGTTCCCCTTCGGGGCGCATGTCGCCGTTGTCGAGGTCGACTCCGAGACCGGCGCCGTGCGGCTACGACGAATGATCGCGGTAGATGACGCCGGGCGGATCATCAACCCGATGATCGCCGACGGACAGATCCACGGCGGCGTCGCGTCGGGGATTGCGCAGGCGCTGCACGAGGAGTTTGCCTACGACGAGGACGGCAACCCATTGTGCTCGAACTTCGTCAGCTACTGCATTCCGTCCGCGATGGAGTTTCCGCAGTTCGAGCTGGTCCGGATGGAGACGCCAACCCCGGTCAACCCGCTCGGCGCCAAGGGAATCGGCGAGTCGGGGACGATCGGCTCCACGCCGGCGGTGCAAAATGCGGTGATCGACGCGCTCGCGCACCTCGGCGTTAGGCATATCGACATGCCGGTCAACGGGGAGCGCGTGTGGCGGGCGCTGGCCGCGGCCCGAGCGGACTGAGCGATTCCGGACCGACTCCGTACCCTGCTCACTTCGTGGAGCCCCAGTTCAACGAGTTGCCCCCCCGCCAGCCGCAAGGCCGCGCGTTCACGCACCCGCGCCGGCCGGGCTTCGCGGACTGCGCCCCGTCGGGACGGATGCGGCTCGACGCGCTCGCCTGCTGGCTGCAGGACGTCGCCTACGCCGACGTCGAGGACGCGGGGCTCGCACAGACGGCGGTCTGGGTCGTCCGGCGCACGAGGATTCGTGTCGAGCGCTTCCCGCGCTTTGGCGAGCGCTTCGAGCTGACGACCTTCTGCAGCGGCCTCGGGCGCATGTGGGCCGAGCGCCGGACCGACGTAGTCGTGTCCGAGGCCAGCGAGCCCGTGGTCGAGGCGGTGTCGCTGTGGGTCCACCTCGACGTCGAGCGCTGGCGGCCGGCGCCGCTGACCGCGGAGGAGATCGCGATCTACGGCGGCGCTGCGCCCGAGCGCCGGGTGAGCGCGCGGCTGCGCCACCCGGCTCCTTCGGCCGGCGTCGACGGCGGGGTGGCTTGGACGTTTCGCGCGACCGAGTGTGACATCGCCGATCACGTCAACAACGCCGCCTACTGGCAACCGCTCGAGGAGGAACTGCTCGCCCACCCTGACCCCGAGCGCATCGATGTCGAGCTCGAGTACCGAACGCCCGCGCAGGCGGGGGACAAGCGCGTGCTCTCAGACGGCGATTGGCGCTGGATCGTCGGCGCCGGGGACGAGCTGCACGCCTCGATGCTGGTCAGGTAGTGAACACGACCTTGCCGACTATGTCCCCAGCCAGCATCGACTGAAAGCCGTTGCGAGCGTCGGAAAGGGGCATCGTCGCGTGAACCGCGGGCCGGATGTCGCGCTCGAGGCAGAAGCGGATCAGCCGCCCGAGCTCGTCCCGGGTCCCCATCGTCGAGCCGACGACCGACAGCTGGAGGAAGAACACACGCGTCAGCTCGGCCGCCGGCGCGTCTCCCGACGTCGCGCCTGACACCACCAGCTTGCCTCCCGGCCTCAGCGACCGCACCGAGTGCGCCCAGGTCGCCTGGCCGACCGTCTCCATCACCGCGTCGACGCGCTCGGGCAGCCGCGCGCCGGACTCGAACGCCTGCTCTGCGCCGAGCCTCAGCGCCTCCTCGCGCTTGGCCTCCGAGCGGCTCGTGACCCACACCCGCGCGCCGGCGGCGCTCCCCAGGACCGTGAGCGCGGTCGCGACGCCTCCGGCCGCTCCCTGGACGAGGACCGTCGTGCCGGGCGTCACGCCGCCGCGCGTGAACAGCATCCTGTAGGCCGTCAGCCAGGCGGTCGGCAGGCAGGCGGCGTGCTCGAATGACAACGTCGGCGGCTTGGGCACCACGTTTCGCTTCGGCACCGCGACCCGCTCGGCGAGCGCGCCCTGGTAGCGCTCCGAGAGAAGCGAGCGGCGCGGATCGAGCGTCTCGTCGCCGCGCCAGGAGTCCTCGGTGATTACGGCGTGGATCACCACCTCGTTTCCGTCCTGGTCGAGTCCCGCCGCGTCGCAGCCCAGGATCATCGGCAGCTTGTCCTCGTCGAGGCCGACGCCGCGCAGCGACCACAGATCGTGGTGGTTCAGTGACGCCGCCTTGACGGTCACCGTGGTCCATCCCGGGGGCACCTCCGGTTCGGGGCGCTGGCCGATCTCGAGCCCGCTCAGCGGGTCGTCGCGGTCGATCTTGGTGGCGTAGGCGGCGAGCATGGTCTAGCTCCAGCCGCCGCGCGGGCTGTCGATCGCGGCCTGCGCCGCGGCGATCCGCGCAATCGGAACGCGAAACGGCGAGCACGAGACGTAGTCGAGCCCGGCGTCGTGGAAGAACGCGATCGACTCGGGGTCACCGCCGTGCTCGCCGCAGATGCCGAGCTCGAGCTCCGGGCGCGCCTCGCGCCCCACCCAGGCGCCGAGCCGCACCAGCCAGCCGACGCCCGGCTTGTCGATCGTCTCAAACGGGCTGCGGTCGATGATCTTGCGCTCCAGGTAGGCGGGAACGAACTTCGACTCGACGTCGTCGCGGGAGAAGCCGAGCGCGGTTTGTGTCAAATCGTTGGTCCCAAACGAGAAGAAGTCGGCAAAGCGGGCGATCCGGTCAGCGACGAAGCACGCGCGCGGGAGCTCGATCATCGTCCCGACCGTGTAGTCGGTTCCGGCCGTCAGTCCCTCCTGCTCGCCGACGCCCTGGACCAGCTCGCGCATCAGCTCGATCTCGTGCTCGTAGTCGACGAGCGGGATCATGATCTCGGGATGCGGCGGCTCGTCGGCGGCCTTCGCCGCGCGCAGGATCGCGTGGACCTGCATCTCGTAGATCTCGGGGTACAGGATCCCCAGCCGGCAGCCCCGCGTGCCGAGCATCGGGTTCTCCTCGGAGATCTCGTGCACCCGGTCGAGAAGCCGCTCGAGCTCGGCGAGGTCATCGGCCTCCTCGATCCGCGCCCGCTCGACCTGGGCCGAGAGGTCGGGGAGGTTGGGCAGGAACTCGTGCAGCGGGGGGTCGAGCAGGCGTACCGTGACCGGCAGCCCCGCCATCGCCTCAAACAGCCCCTCGAAGTCCTCCTGCTGGAGCGGCAGCAGCTCGGCCAGCGCGCGCTGGCGCGCCTCGCGCGAGCCGGCCATGATCATCGCGCGCATCTTGGGCTGGCGATCCTCGGCCATGAACATGTGCTCGGTCCGGCACAGTCCGATCCCCTCCGCGCCGAGCTCGCGCGCCCGGCGCGCGTCCTCGGGGGTGTCGGCGTTGGCGCGCACCCCCAGCGAGCGCAGCTCATCGGCCCACGTGAGCACCTGCTGAAAGTTCTCGTCGACCTGCGCCTCGACCAGCGGGACGTCGTCGATGGTGACGCATCCCTTGGTGCCGTCGATCGAGATCCGGTCGCCCTCGTGGAGCTCGGTGCCGTTGACCGCGATCGTCTTGGTGGCCAGGTCGATCGCGATCGCGTCGGCTCCGACCACGGCCGGCCTGCCCATGCCGCGCGCGACCAGCGCCGCGTGCGAGGCCTTGCCCCCCTCGCTGGTCAGGATTCCCTTCGCGGCGTGGAACCCGGCCACGTCCTCGGCGTCGGTGAACGGACGCACCAGGATCACGTCGCGCCCCTCCTCGGCCGCGGTGACGGCGTCGGCGGCGGTGAACACGACCGCGCCCTTGGCTGCACCCGGCGAGGCGGCGACTCCGGTGGCGAGCACGTCGAAGTCGGCCTTGGGATCGAACGTCGGGTGCAACAGGGCATCGAGCGAACCGGGGTCGATCGTGGCCAGCGCCCGCTCGCGGCTCAGCAGCCCCTCGGCTACGGCATCGACCGCGAAGCGGACGGCGGCCTGGGCGGGCCGCTTGGCGTTGCGGGTCTGGAGCATGTACAGCCGCTCCGCCTCGACCGTGAACTCGGTGTCCTGCATGTCCTCGTAGTGGCGCTCGAGCGTGCGCAGGATCTCCATCAGCTCGGCGTGGACGCCGGGCAGCCACTCCTTGATCTCGGCGATGTCCCGCGGGGTGCGCACCCCCGAGACGACATCCTCGCCCTGGGCGTTGGGGAGAAAGTCGCCGCTGGGCTCGGGCGCGCCGGTGACCTCGTCGCGCGAGAACGCGACCCCCGAGCCCGAGGTGTCGCCCTTGTTGCCGAACACCATCTGTTGGACGTTGACCGCGGTTCCCCAGTCGTCGGGGATCCGGTTCATCCGCCGGTAGGAGACTGCGCGCTCGCCGACCCAGGAGTCGAACACGGCGCGGATCGCCAGGCGCAGCTGCTCCTGCGGGTCCTGGGGAAACTCCTCGCCGGTGTGCTCGCGGTAGATGCCCTGAAACGTCTCGGTCAGCTCCTTGAGCGCGTCGAGGTCGAGCTCGGTGTCGTCCTTGACCCCGCGCTGTGATTTCGCGGCCTTGATCGCGTCCTCGAAGCGCTCCCCGGGGATGCCGCGCGAGACGTTGCCGAACATCTGCACGAAGCGCCGATAGGAGTCCCACGCGAAGCGCTCGTTTTCGGTGGCCCGCGCGAGGCCGAGGACAGACTCGTCGCACAGGCCCAGGTTCAGGACCGTGTCGAGCATCCCCGGCATCGACTCGCGCGCCCCGGATCGCACCGACACCAGCAACGGGTCCTCGACGTCACCGAGCCGCTTGCCCGACCGCTGCTCGAGCCGCTCCAGCGCTTGGGCCACCTGCTCGGACATTTCGTCGGGCTCGGCTCGGTCACCGCGCATGTACTCCACGCACGCCTCGGTGGTGATCGTGAAGCCGCCCGGCACGCGTTCGGTGCCGAGCACGCGGGTCATCTCGGCGATGTTCGCACCCTTGCCGCCCAGGAGGTCCCGCATGTTCTTGGAACCGTCGGCGAAGTCGTAGACCCACCTCGACATCAGCGCGATCCTACCCCCTTGATCGGGCGCGGAACCTGCGCCCGATTCAGGAGAGCGGAAGGTGCGCCCGATCAGGGGCGCGCGAGTCCGCCTCAGGCAGAAACGGCCTGGACCGCACGCGGCGGCAGGTCCATCGCCTCGGCCAGCAGCTCGTATGAGCGCCGCCGGGCCGCGTGGTCGTAGGTGATCGTGACCACGATCACCTCGTCGGCGCCATAGTCGCTCGCGAGCGTCTCGATCCCCGCGCGCACCTTCTCGGGCGAGCCGACGATTCCTCGGCGCCCGGCTGCCTCGCCCGCGGGCGCCGTCGGCGACCTGCCCTCCCGAGCCAGGAAGGCGAGCGCCTCGTCGGGCGGCGGCACCGCGATCAACTGACCGCGGCGCAGCAGCGTGAACGTCATTCGGCTGCTCGAGGCCAGGAGCTGGGCTTCGTCGTCGGTCGGCGCGCACAGCACCCACGCGGCCACGGCGATCCGGGGCGCCTGGAGGTCGCGCACGGCGACAAAGCGCTCACGGTACAGCTCGGCGATCTCGCTACCGCGAGGGTTGATGAAGTCGGCGAACGCGTAGCGCAGGCCGAGCTCGCCGGCCCAGATCGCGCTCTGGGGCGAGGAGCCGAGCAGCCACGGCACGGGCAGCTCGGGGCGGCCGGGCAGCGTCTTTGACAAAGAGCGGAACGGGTGGTCCTCAGGCAAGTCGTCTTCGAGGTAGGCGAGCAGCTCGGCGAGCTGCTGGGGGAAGTCGTCGGGCGCGGCCTGGCGGCGGTCGCGTTGGAGGGCGAACGTGGTCAGCGGGTCGGTCCCCGCCGCTCGCCCCAGCCCGAGGTCGATCCGTCCCGGATAAAGGGCCGCCAGGATCGTGAAGGACTCCGCCACCTTGAGCGGGCTGTAGTGGGGCAGCATCACGCCTCCGCTGCCGACCCGGATCGCCTCGGTCGCCGCCGCGATCGGTCCGATCAACACCTCCGGGCTGGGGCCCGCCAGCATCGGTCCCCCGTGGTGCTCGGCGACCCAGTAGCGGTGATAGCCGAGCGCGTCGGTCAGCCGCGCCAGGTCAAGCGTGTTGTGAAGCGCATCAGCGCCAGTCGAGCCTTCGGCGATCGGGGACTGGTCCAGAACCGAGAGGAGCATGCGGTTGATGCTAGAAAGCCGCGCATGGCGGTCACGACCGGTCTCAGGCAGGTCCTCGCGACCAGGTACGTGACGCCGCTGCGCGAAGGCGGCTCGCTGCCGGGACTGGTCGAGGCCGACGACGACGGGTTGTACGTGGTCAAGTTCCGGGGCGCCGGGCAGGGACCGCGGGCGCTGGTGGCCGAAGTGATCGTCGGCGAGCTCGCGCGCAGGCTCGGAATGCTCGTCCCCGAGCTCGTGACGATCGAGATCGATCCGCGGCTGGCCGCCGCCGAGCCCGACCCCGAGATCCAGGAGCTGATCGCCGCCAGCCAGGGCTCGAACCTCGGCGTCGACTTCCTGCCCGGGGCGCTTCCGTACACGCCCGCGGGAGCCTGGCAGCCGGCCCCCGAGCTCGCCGCCGACGTCGTCTGGCTCGACGCCCTGGCCACGAACGTCGATCGCACCCCGCGCAACCCGAACCTCCTGCTGTGGCACGACCGGCTGTGGCTGATCGACCACGGCGCCGCCCTCTACCTCCAGCACGGCGGCCTCGATCCGGCCGCGCACGCCGGGCGGCCGTTTCCCCTGATCTCAGAGCACGTCCTGCTGCCGCGGGCGGGGTCGATCCTCGACGCCGGCGCGAGGCTCCGCCGGCGCGTCGGCGAGGGCACGGTCGAGCAGGTGGTCGGGCTCGTACCGGACGCGTGGTTCGCCGCCGGCGACGGCCCGGGGACATATGTCGAGTACCTGACGCGGCGCCTGGCCGGCGGCGGATTCGCGGAGGAGGCCGAGCGTGCCCGCATCGCGTAGCGCCGCTGGCGGCAGTCCGTTTAGCTACACGATCCTGCGCGCCGTGCCGAGCGTCGAGCGGGGCGAGCGCGTCAACGTCGGCGTGGTCCTGTTCTGCCGCCAGCTCGGCTTTCTCGGCGCCCGCGTGGCGCTCGACGAGGCGCGTCTCGAGGCGCTCGGTGCCGCGGTGGCGGTTCCCGAGTTCGCCGCCCACCTCGCGGGGCTCGTCCGCGTCGCCGAGGGCGCGGATGGCGCCGGTCCGATCGCGGCCTTGGAGCAGTCAGATCGCTTCGGCTGGCTCGCGGCGCCTTCGAGCACGGCGGTGCAGGCCTCCGAGGTTCACACCGGTCTGTGCGAGGACCCGGCCGCGACGCTCGACGGGCTGTTCGCTCGGCTCGTGGCCGCTCCCGCTTGACGCGCCGCGGGTGCCGAGAGCGTATGTCCGCAGAGCTTCATGCTGCTGACGTGCGCCGCCTGCGGGCATGCCAACCGGGAGGGGGCCCGCTTCTGCGCCGGGTGTGGCGCTGCGCTGTCGCTGGCTTGCCCGTCGTGTGGGGCTGAGCTGGCCCCGAGCGCACGCTTTTGCGATGCCTGCGGAGCGGAGGCGTCGGCGGCGCCGGTGCGCGCCGAGGCGCGCAAGGTGGTCACGGTCGTGCTCGCCGACCTGGTGGGATCGACGGCGTTGCAGGAGCAGCTCGACGCCGAGTCCGCACGGCGGGTGATGCGGCGCTTCTACGACGCGATGCGCGACGTCCTCGAGTCCCACGGCGGCAGGCTTCAGAAGTTCATCGGCGACGCGGTGGTGGCGGTGTTCGGAGTGCCGGGCCGTGGGCGAGGACGATGCATTGCGCGCCGTGCGAGCAGCGGGCGAGATGCTGGAGGCTCTGGAGGAGCGCAACGAGGAGCTCGAGCGCCGCTGGGGGGTTCGCCTCCAGATGCGCATAGGGGTCAACACGGGCGAGCTCGTGATCAGCGACGAGGGGGTGATGGTCGGTGACACGATGAACACGGCGGCACGGCTGGAGCAGGCGGCGCCGGCGGGCGAGGTGCTGGTGAGTCAGGCGACCTGGCGGTTGGTACATCGCGCGGTGGCGCTCGAGCCGGTGGATCCGCTCGAGCTCAAGGGCAAGTCTGAGCCGGTGCCGGCGTGGCGGCTGGTGTCCGCGGCGGATGGGGGCGTGCCGGCGGCGACCGTGGAGGCGCCGCTGGTCGGGCGAGACGCCGAGCTGGCGCGGTTGCGCCGGGCGTTCGACGCCACGGTGGCGGCGCAGAAGTGCCGCCTGGTGACCGTGATGGGGTCTCCTGGCGTGGGCAAGACGCGGTTGGCGCGAGAGCTCGGGCGGGCGGTGTCCGAGAGCGCGCGGGTGGTAGAAGGGCGCTGTGAGCCGACCGGCGAGGGGATCACCTTCCTGCCGGTGGCAGAGGTGCTGCGGTCGGTGGCGGGGATCGGCGAGGCCGATCCGGCGGAGATGGTGCGTGGGAAGCTGCGGGCCCTCGCGCCGGAGGGGGATCCGGATCGGGAGCGGCTGGTCGAACGGATCGCCGGAGTGCTCGGGGTCGCCGAGCCGGCGTCGGCTCAGGAGACCTTCTGGGCGCTGCGTCGTGGGCTCGAGTCGCTCGCGCGCGAGCGTCCCTTGGTGCTGGTGCTCGATGATCTGCACTGGGGGCAGCCGATGCTGCTCGACCTGGTCGAGCACCTGGTGGAATGGGTGCGCGACGCGGCGGTGCTGATAGTCGCGCTGGCCCGTCCGGAGCTGCGCGAGGCGCGAGAAGCGCTCGCCTCGGCCGGGCGTGGCGCCGCGGATGTGATCGAGCTCGAGCCGCTCGACGAGGCCGAGAGCCGGAGGCTGGTCGGCGGCCTGCTGGGAGATGTCAGCGTGCCCCCGGCATTGAGCGCGCGGATCCTCGAGACGACCGAGGGCAATCCGCTGTTCCTGGGCGAGACCGTGCGGATGCTGGTCGACGAGGGCGTGCTGTGTCGCGAGGGAGACCGGTGGGTGACGGTCGGGGATGTGGCGGCGGTGGAGGTGCCGCCGACGATTCAGGCGTTGCTGGCGGCGCGGATCGAGCGGCTTCGGGACGATGAGCGCTCGGTGGTCGAGCGCGCGGCGGTGATCGGCAAGCAGTTCTATCGCGGGGCTGTGGCCGAGCTTGTCGCGGCGCCGGTACGCCTGGGGATCGACGCGCACCTGGAGGCGCTGCGGCGCAAGGACTTGGTCGAACCTGAGGGGACCTACTGGATCGACGAGCCGGTGTACCGCTTCCATCACGTGTTGATCCGCGACGCCGCTTATCGCTCGCTGCTGAAGGAGGCGCGGGCCGAGTTGCACGAGCGCTTCGCCGACTGGCTCGAGCTCAAGGCCGGCGAGCTGGTGGGCGAGCACGAGGAGGTGATCGCGTTTCACCTCGAGCAGGCGCACGAGTATCGCCGCCAGCTGGGGCGCCTGGACGCGCGCGGTGACGCGCTCGGGGCGCGGGCGACGGCGCTGCTGCTATCCGCTGGCCGGCGCGCGCTCTCGCGCGAGGACCTGGCGGCGGCGGCGAACCTGCTCGCGCGAGCGCTGGAGCGCGAGAGCGGTAGCGAGCACGAGATCATGTGGGACCTGTGCGAGGCGGTGCTGTCGGCCGGGGATACCACCACGGCCGCCGGGCTGGTGAAGCGCTTCGCTCAGGGCAGCGCTGATGACGCGCTGCGGCGGGCCCGCGCCGACGTTCTGAAATGTCAGCTGGCCAACCTGACCGGAGCCGGGCAGATCGCGGCCACCGCCCACTCCGCCGCGGAGGCGGCCTCGGCGCTTCGCGAATTAGGCGACCGGTCGGGTGAGGCCAAGGCCTGCCAGGTGGCGGCGCAGGCGTATGCGCGGCTCGGACAAGTCGCCGCCGTGGAGGAGGTGCTCGACCGGGCGCTGGCGGCGGCTCGCGCGGCCGACGACCGGCGGCGGATAACGGCGGTGCTCGCGGGCGCGCCGCGGGCCGCGCTGTGGGGCCCCTCGCCGGTGGTGCGCGCCAGCGGCCGCTGTCTCGACGTCGTGCGGATCCTGCGTATGACGCCGGGTAACCGGCACGTAGAGGCGGTCGCCCTGCGCTGCCAGGCCGTGCTCGAGGCGATGCGCGGCCGGGCCGAGGCCGCCCGCGAGATCCTCGCTGGGGGACGGGCGACACTCGAGGAGCTGGGACTCGCGCTCGAGCTCCACGAGACCTCGGTGCACGCTGGGATCGTCGAGCTACTGGCCGATGACCCGGGCGCCGCCGCGGATCACTTGCGCGTGGCGCGCGAGGGCTTCGAGACGCTCGGGGTGGCGTCAGGGGCCGCCCAGGCCGCCGCTCTGCTGGCCCGGGCGCTGGTCGAGCAGGGGGGTTGCGACGAAGAGGCGCTCGAGCAGACGCGGTTCGCTGAGCAGCACGGCGGCGAGGATCTGAAGACGACGATCACCTGGTGCAGCGCACGGGCGCAGGCACTGGCCCGGATGGGAGACTCAGAGCAGGCGGTGGCGTTCGCCGGTCGCGCGGTGGCGCTGGCCGAGCCGACCGACGCGCTGTCCGACAAGGCTGACGCGTCGATGGCGCTGGCGCAGGTGCTGCGGGCGGCGGGCTCGGAGGCTCCGGCGCGCGACGCCGCCCGCGTGGCGGGTGAGCTGTACGCCGCTAAGGGGCATGCGGTGGGGGTAGGGTGGGCGGGGCGGCTGACAGGTCCGCATGTGGCGACGGCGTTCGCGGTGGCGCCAGCCGCCGGTGCGGATGTCGGCGACTTTCCGCCGGAGCGCTACTACGCCGAGTACGCCCGGCGTTGGGCCGCCCGCGACCTGGACCAAATGCTCGAGCTCTTCGCCGAGGACTGGGTGATGGTCGATCACCGCGCGATCGGGCGGGAGGAGGTGCGCGGACTCGAGAATTGTCGCAGCCTGTTGCAGTCGATCCTCTCGATCTCGCCAGACATCCGCTTCGAGATCGACGAGGTCCTCGCCGGCGACGATCGCGTGATCGCAGTACGGACTGGCTGGCGCGGCCGGGCCGGCGACGGGGCCGGCGAGTTCGAGCTTCTGGTCGGATTCGTGACGGTCGTGCAGGGCGGCCGAGAGGTCAGCGTCGACCAGTACGACTACGACGACGACGCGGCGATGCTGGCGCGCTACGCGGAGCTCCGCGGTAATGCGCCCCAGCGTTTCTGGGCCAGATACAAGCAGCGCTACGACGCCCACGACCTCGACGGCCTGCTCGAGCTGATCGATTCCGACTGGGTGCTGGTCGACCACCGCAAGCTCGGCTGGGGAGAGATGAGGGGGCACGAGGGCGCCCGCGAGATGTTGGCGTCCGTGTTCGCGGGCTCGCCGGATCTCCGGATGGAGATCGAGGAGGAGCTCGCCAGCGACGATCGGGTGCTCGCCGCACGCGGAGTATGGCGCGGCTCAGCCTCGGAGAGCGGCGGGGAGCTCGAGCTGCCGTTCGACATGGTGACCGTGGTCGAGAACGGCCGTTGGGTGAGCGGTGACATGTACGAGCCCGACGATCGGCAGGCGATGATCGCGCGCTACGTGGAGCTGGGCGGCGGCCTTTCGGCTCTCGGCGATCGGCCGCCGGAGCGCTGGATGGCGCGCTTCGGACGCATCCACGCGGCGCGCGAGCTCGAAGCGTTAATCGAGCTCTACGCACCGGAGCGCTACGACTTTGTCGACCACCGCAACGTCGGCTGGGAGTCGACCACCACGCGCGACGACGTCGTCGCGCTGGTGACCACGGGCTGGGCCGGCAACACTGATATGCGCCTCGAAGTCGACGAGGTGTTGGCCGGTGACGAGCGCGCGATCGCGCTGCGGGTCACCTGGCACGGAAGCGCGGCGGCGACGGTCGGAGGCGGTCAGTGGGCGGTCGCGCTCGGCGTGGTGGCCGTTGTCGAGGATGGTCTTGCCACTCGCTGGGAGCAGTACGAGCACGACGACCGGGAGGCGGTGCTGGCGCGCTTTGCCGAGCTTGGGGGGCGCCGGGCGGCCGCGCTCGGAGAACGGGTCTCGGAGCGGTTGACGGCAGATTTTGCTCGCCGATACGACGCCCATGACCTCGAGGCGATCCTCGCCCTGCACCATGAGGACTTTGTGATGACAGACCATCGCAACGTCGGGTGGAGCGAGGTTCGCGGGCATGAGCAGCTCCGACAGTCGCTCAACGCGGGCTTCGCGGTGTCCAGAGACATGCGCTTCGATGTCGGTGAAGTGGTCGCGTGCGACGAGCGGGTGATCGCGTTCCGCGCTGCCTGGCGCGGCCACGCCGCGGATGGTGGCGGCGACGCCGAGCTGCCGGTCGGGCACGTGACGGCGAATGATGGGAGCCTGATCGTCAGCACTGACGTCTACGAGCCTGACGACCGCCGGGCCATGGTCGCGCGCTACGTGGAGCTGGGGGGCGGCTTGGGTGTGCTCGGCGACCGGCCGCCGGAGCGTTTGGTGGTGGAGTACGCCCGCCGGTTCGCTGCCCGCGATATCGATGCCCTGATTGGGTTGTTCGTCGAAGCCTGGGTCATGGTCGACCACCGCAACCTAGCGTGGGAGCCTAGCCGCGGGCCAGACGGCTTCGCGGGCCAGCGAGCGCTTTGGGACGCCACAACCGACGTGCGTATTGAGTATGACGAGGTGCTGGCGTGCGACGAGCGCGTGATCGCGACCCGCGCCACCTACCGCGGCACGGCCGTCGCAAGAGACGGCGGCGGACCTTTCGAGTATCCCGTCGCCACCGTTTCGGTGATCGAAGACGGCAGGTATGTTTCCACCGACTGGTACGACCCCGATGACCGCGACGCGATGCTCGCGCGCTACGCCGAGCTAGGCGGTCGAGCGAGCGCAGAGCGTCCGCAGAAGCAGGGTGCGCGCCTGCACGCGGAATTCGAGCGGCGCTTCAACGAGCGCCGCCTCACCGAGCCTCCCATCCTGGTCACCGAAGACTTCGTGATGGTCGATCGGCGCCTCGTGGGCTGGCCCGAGGTCCGCGGGCTCGACGTTGTCAAGTTCCTGCTGAGCTCGTTCGATTTCTGGCCCGACATCAAGGTGCGGTGCGAGCCGCTGGTTGACGACGGCGGCGAAGTCGTTGCCTATCGCTGGACCTACAGCGGGCACTCTGCCGATGGCGGAGAGATGGAGGCCGTGCTTGACCAGGTGACTGTGCTGCGAGACGAGCTGTTCGCGCGGCTCGAGGTGTTCGACCCCGGCGAAAGCGAGGCGATGTGGGCTCGCTACGAGGAGCTCCTCGATGTTGTCGCCGTGCCCTCACCCGATTCCGAGGAGTGGCTCTCGAACCCAGCGCCGCACGTGCTCGTCCGCGACCGGCGGGGCTTCCCGACCTCAGACAACCGCGGTGAGGATGCCTACCGGGCTTTGGTCCACGCCGAGGCACAGAGCACGGTGCTGACGTCCGACGGCGACCTCCACCTCGTCCGCCTCGATGACGATCCGCCGACACTGCTGGTCGCAGCGGTCCCGGCGGGACGGCTGGTCGAAGCGGTCGTGCTCCGTGACGAGGTTCGAGCACGAGAGTGGCTGGCCGCGTTGAGGCTTGGGCGCGCATACGAGGCGGCCGAAGATGACATCGAAGCCCTGATGGCGACCCATCATCCAGAGAGCCGGATCATCGATCACCGTCCGTTGCGGCTTCACGACGCCGCCGATCCGGCGCGCATACGCGAGTTCTACGCCGAATCGGGGAAGCTGCTGGACCGGCCGCGAGCGAGCGTCCAGGTGCTCGATGTCCACCCCGGCGCCCAGGCGATTGCGATGACATGGGGACCGATCGTTCCACCGGCGGGTCGGTCGAATGGCGGACGTTCCAGGCCGACCGCCTGCGCGACGGCTTGGTTGAGGAGGTCTACATCTACGACGATCCCGAGCGGGCGCTCGTGAAGGCCGAGGAGCTCTCGCCGACGGCGCCGCGGATCGCCCGGCGCTACATCGAGGCGGTTCGTGCGCGCGACTGGGAGGCCCTCGCCGAGCTCTACAACGACGACTGCGTGTTCGTCGAGCATCGGCGCGTGGGCTGGGAGGACTTCAACGGTGTCGACGGGCTGATCGCGATGTTCGAGTCGACGCTCGAGCTGGCCGCCGACGCGACCGTCCGCGGCGAGGTCTTGCGCGACGAGGGAGGTGACCTGTATCTGCGCCAGATCCTCACCGGGACCTGGGAAGGCGGCCCGTGGGAGGTCGCGCTCGACACGATCAGCGAGCTGCGCGACGGGCGCTTCTCCCGTATCGAGCAGTTCGACCTCGATCAGCGCGAGCAGCTTCGGGCGCGGTTGGCCGAGCTGCGCGCGGAGCGGCGGGCCAGCAGGCGCGGCGAATGGCAGGCCCTGCTCGCAGATGACGTGAGCGTGATCGATCTTCGGTCAGACGGATGGGGGACGCTGCACGGCGCGAGCAGCGCCTCGGCTCGCCTGGGTGGCTCGCTGGTAGGCCGGCGGCTCGCCCATCGAGATGACGTCAGCCTGGTCGGCTTGGCCGCGGGGTCGTTTGCGGTGGCGATCGCCGGCCGCGGCGGCGAGCTCGCCTGCGTCGAGCTCTACGACCACGAGCACGCGGCGCGCGACCGGTTTGCGGCAATCGCCGAGGACCCCGATGCGTTGTTGTCGATGCGTCTCGGGGTCGCATGGTTCCAGGCGCTCAACCGCCGCGATCTGACCGCCGCCCGTGCCTGCCTGGCCGACGACCTGGTCGTGATCGACCATCGGCCGGCGTCTCCTTTTCCCTCTGAAGTTGATGGCGGCGACGCCTACCTTGCGCAGATCGAGTCGCTGATCGAGCTCGCCACCGACACCCGCTGGTGGTTTGCCGCCGGCGGCGAGCCGGGCGCAGTCGCGGTCTGCGCATTGGCGATCACCGGACACTGGAATCAGGGCGGCGGGTCGGCGGAGATCTCCCTGGCGACCGTCTGCTCGCACCGCGATGGCCGTTTCGACCGTTTTGAGTTCTATCCGTCCGAGGCGCTCGCCGACCAGCGGGCGCGGGTCACCGAGCTGACGACAAGGCGGGCTCGCCAGTCCTGACGCCAAGCCGCGTGGCCGCCAAGCCGCGTGGCGCTCAGCCGCGCCGCATCAGGCGCCCGACCGCCTCCATCAGCTCGGCCGTCTTCTCGTCGCGCTCGTGCGCCGTGCCGGCGCCGACCACGCAATGGTGGGCGTGGTCGTCGAGCAGCCCGAGCGCGACCTTGTCGAGCGCCGCCCGGGCGGCGGAGATCTGTGTCAGCACGTCGATGCAGTAGCGGTCCTCGGCGACCATCCCCTCGAT
>JBPCQU010000220.1:0-20913 GCA_050997795.1 Solirubrobacteraceae bacterium
TCTAGGGGGTTCGGGCGCGATCTCACGCAACGCGCCGCTGGGTCGTTGTATCGGCATGAACGTCTCAAACCCAAAGGAGCGTCAGCCGATGAGCACCCATATCTTCCACGACTCGAAACGAGGACCATGAGCTCCACCATCTGCCAAAGCCCGCTCGGAGCGCTGACGCTCGTGGGCGACGCGCAAGGTCTACGCGAGATCCACTTCCCCGGCCACGGCCCGACGGTGCACGAGTCGCCCCTGGCCGGCGACGCGCTCGCCGGCGCGACCGAGCAGCTCGAGGCCTACTTCGCCGGCGAGCGGCGGGACTTCGACTTTCCGCTCGACGTCCGAGGTACCGTCTTCCAGCGCCGCGTCTGGGCGGCGCTCACGCGGATCCCGTACGGGACGACCACGACGTATGGGACGCTGGCGCGGGAGCTCGGCGCCGAGGCACGGGCGGTGGCCGGTGCGATCGCCCGCACACCTGTGCCGATCGTGATCCCGTGTCACCGGGTGGTGGGCGCCAACGGGTCGCTGACCGGCTATCGCGGCGGGCTGCACCGCAAACGGGCGCTGCTGGACTTCGAGGCGGCGGGCGGGCAGCCGGCGGCGCTTCAGGCGAGCTGGAGGCAGCGTCAGCTGGCGCTGCTCTGAACCACTGTGCTCAGGCCGGAATCGCCCATCCGCACGGCGATCACCGCGGCGAGCAGGCTCGCCAGGCAGGAGATCACAAACGGCGCGCTGACCCCGCCGGGCCCGACCGCGGCCCCGGCGATCGCCGAGCCCACGGCGAGCCCACCCACCAGCGCGGCCGAGACCCAGGTGAACGCCTCGGTCTCTGACCCGGGCGTCACGGCTCGGCCGATGAGCGCGTATTGGCAGGAGAACACCGGCGCGATCGTCAACCCGGCGAGCAGGCTGCAAACGACCCCGGCCGGCACCGAGCGCGCGACGGTCAGCGGCGCCGTGCACGCCACCGCGAGCCCGAGCAAGAGGCGGTAGCGGCTCGCCAGCGAAGACTGCCAGACCCGGGAGCCGTACCACAGGCCGCCGGCCATGCTTCCGAGGCTCCACAGCGCGAGCAGCAGCCCCGACGCCGGGCGCGAGCCGGCGTGAAGGGCGAGCGACGGCAGCCCGACGTCGATCGCTCCAATCGCCACGCCGGTCAGCGCCACCGGGGCCAGCATTCGCCGGAGCTCGGGGTTGGCCAGCACCGCCGTCCGCGGCTCGTGTGCGGCGCGCGTGCCGGATCCCCGCGCCAGCGGCGAGCGCACGAACAACAGGGTCCCGACGATGCAGACCGCCGCGCCGAGCAGCACGGCGCCCGCGGGCGAGAGAACCGTGATGATCAGCGCGACCAGCAGCGGGCCGGTGATCCAGACGAGCTCCTGGATCACCGAGTCCAGCGCGTAGGCGGTGTCCCGGACCCCGGGATCGTGAAACACCTCGCGCAACAGCCCCCGGAGGGTCGGCGCGACGGGCGGCATCAAGGCTCCGGCGAGCCCGGCCAGCAGCACCAACGCCGCCCCGACCGCGTGCGCCGAGCACGAGAGCACGAACGCGACCAGGACAACGGCCTGCCCGAGCGCGCTCGGGACGAGCACGCGCAGCCGGCCGAAGCGATCGACCAGGCGCCCCTGCAGCGGCGCGCAGGCCGCGCTGGCGAACGCGTAAGCGCCTACCGCCAGGCCCGCGAGCGCGTAGGAATGGGTGGTGCCGCGGACGAGCAGCAAGATCGCCAGCGACGACATGCCCTGCGGAAGCCGGCCGGCGAGCGCTGAGGCGAGCAGCCGCGGCGAGCCGGGCACGGACAGAACTGAGCGGTACTTTGCCACCACCCCACCGAGCCTACAAAGGAGGCCCCATGCCGGTTCGCGACACTCCACCGTTTCGCGCCGACCACGTCGGCAGCCTGCTCCGCCCGCCGGAGCTCGCGCGCGCTCGGGCCCGCTTCCGGGCGGGCGAGATCGACGGTGAAGCTCTGCGCGCGATCGAGGACGCGGCGATCGCCGACGTGATCGAGCTCCAGCGCCAAGCCGGGCTGCGGGGCGTCACCGACGGAGAATTCAGGCGCAGCTCGTGGCACATGGACTTCATCTACTCGCTGGGGGGCGTAGAGCAGGTGCAGGGCGAGAACATCCACGTCAAGTTCCGCAGCGACGAGGGCGAGCTCGACTTCAGTCCGCCGGCGATGCGGGTGGCCGACCGGGTCACGCTGCGTCACACGATCTTCGCCGAGGCGTTTGCCTTCCTGCGCGAGCACGCGGGCGCCGGTCAGACGCCGAAGCTGACGATCCCCTCACCCAGCATGGTCCACTATCGCGGCGGCAACTCGTCGATCAACGAGTCCGTGTATCCCGACCGCGATCGGTTCTGGGACGACCTCGTCGACGCCTATCGTGCGCAGGTTAACGGCGTCTACGGGCTCGGCTGCCGTTACCTCCAGCTCGACGACACCAGCCTCGCGTACATCAACGACCCGGCCCAGCGCGCCCACATCGAGCAGATCGGCGGCGATCCCGACCACCTCCACGAACAGTACATCGCCAACATCAACCGGGCGCTGGCGGCCAAGCCGGAGGACCTCACGATCACCACCCACCTGTGCCGCGGCAACAACCAGTCGATGTGGGTGGCCCAGGGCGGCTTGAGTTCGTCGCCGAGGCGCTGTTCGGGGACCTCAACGTCGACGGCTATTTTCTCGAGTTCGACGACGAGCGCTCGGGGACGTTCGCGCCTTTGCGCTTCGTGCCCAAGGGCAAGCAGGTCGTGCTCGGACTGGTCACGACCAAGCGGCCGGCGCTCGAGGACAAGGACCTGCTCAAGCAGCGGATCGAGGAGGCCGCCAGGTACGTCGATCCCGACCAGCTCTGCCTCTCACCCCAGTGCGGCTTCTCATCGACCGAGCAGGGCAACAAGCTCACGATCGACCAGGAGCGCGCAAAGCTCGAGCTGATCGTGGAGGTCGCCGCCGAGGTCTGGGACTAGGCCGGCGCCGCCCGCTGGCGCAGCAGCGGCAGGACGTCACTTGCGAACTGGTCGAGAAAGCGGCGCTGATCGTTGCCCGGTCCGTGGAGGAGCAGGTCATTGAACCCGAGGTCGAGGTAGGTGGCGATACGGTCGACCACTTCCTGCGGGTCGTCGGAGACGATGAACCGGGTGTGGGCGTTGCCGGCGTTCTCGTCGGCGACCCTCTCCATCTCGATCGGGTCCTCGATCCCCTCCTTCTGCTCCGGGGTCAGCGCGAGCGCCGCCCACCACCGGCACGCCTGCAGGGCGTAGTCGGGGTCGCGGTCATAGGACACCTTGATCTCGATCATCCGGCGGAGCTTCGAGGCGTCGCGATCGGCCGCGGCGGCGCCCTCCTGCACCTTGTCCAGCAGCTCTGAGTACAGCTGCGGATCCTTGCCGCTGGTGCAGATGAAGCCGTCGCCGACCCGGCCGGCGAGCTTGGCGGCGAGCGGGCCCGAGGCGGCTACGAAGATCGGCACCGGCACCTCCGGGCGGTCATAGACCGTGGCCTTCGAGGTCCGGTAGTAGTCGCCGGCGAAGTCGACGCGTTCCTCGGTCCACAGCCGCCGGATCAGCTCGATCGCCTCGGCCAGACGCAGCCGGCGCTCCTTGCGGCCGGGGAACGGGAGGCCCGTCGCCGGGGTCTCGTTCATCGCCTCCCCGGTTCCGAGCCCGAGAAACACCCGGTCGGGGTTGAGCAATCCGAGCGTCCCGAACGCGTGGGCGATCATCGCCGGGTGGTAGCGCAGCGTCGGCGTGAGCACGCTGGTGCCCAGAGCGACCGTGTGGGTGGCCTGCCCGACCGCGCCCAGCCAGGGGAGGGCGGCCGGTCCGTGACCTCCGTGGTGGCGCCAGGGCTGGAAGTGGTCAGAGACCGCCACGATGTCCAGCCCGACCCGCTCGGCCGCCACCGAGAACTCGAGCAGCTCTCGGGGCCCGAACTGCTCGGCGGAGGCCTTGTAGCCGATCCTGACGTCCACGTTTGCCGTCAGGCGATCAGGCGTTATCGCCATAGATCGATTTCGCCTCCAGGAACTCCTTCAGACCGTGGGCCGCGTACTCGCGCCCGTTGCCCGATTGCCGGTAGCCGCCGAACGGCGCGTCGGGGGTCAGCGGGGCGCCGTTGAGGTGCACCATCCCGGTCCGCATCCTTCGCGCGACCGCCCGCGCTCGCTCCCGATCGCCGGACGAGACCATTCCGGCCAGGCCGTAGACGGTGTCGTTGGCGATCGCCACGGCGTCGTCCTCGTCCTCGTAGCCGATCAGGGTGAGCACGGGTCCGAAGATCTCCTCCCGAGCGATCGTCATCTCGTTGGTGACGTTGGCGAACACCGTCGGGCGCACGTAGTAGCCGGACGGCACTCCCTCGGGGCGCCCGGGGCCCCCGGCGACGAGCGTGGCGCCCTCGTCGAGCGCCTTCTCGATCAGCTTCTGGACCTTCTGAAACTGCGCTTCGGACACGACGGGGCCGACCGCGGTGCCCTCCTGCTCCGGGGACCCGACCACCGCCTGCTCGGTGGCCCGCTTCGCGATCGCGATCGCCTCATCCATCCGCTCACGAGGGATCAACACCCGCGAGCTGGCGTTACACGACTGACCCGAGTTCACGTACATGCCCGCCACGTCGCGCGACAGCGCCGCCTCGAGGTCCGCGTCGTCGAGGATGATGTTGGCCGATTTCCCGCCGAGCTCCTGGGCGACGCGCTTGACCGTCGGCGCGGCGTTGCGGGCGACCTCGATGCCCGCCCTGGTGGAGCCGGTAAAGGAGATCATGTCGATCTCGGGATGTACGGCCAGCGCCGTTCCGACCGTGGGACCGTCGCCGTTTATGAGGTTGAAGACCCCGGCGGGAACGCCCGCCTCGTCCAGGACCTCGGCGATCACGATCGCGTTCAGCGGCGCGACCTCCGAGGGCTTTAGCACCATCGTGCACCCCGCCGCCAGGGCGGGCGCGACCTTCGCGCCGATCTGGTTCAACGGCCAGTTCCACGGCGTGATCAGCCCGCATACCCCGACCGGCTCATACACCACCGTTGTCGTGCCGAGCCGCTGTTCGAAATCGAACTGCTCGAGCGCCGCGAGCGTAGCCTTGAAGTGCCCGAGCCCGGCCAGCGCCTGAGCGCCCTTCGCGAGCCACGCCGGCGCCCCCATCTCCTGGCTGAGTACCGCGGCGATGTCGTCGATCCGCGACTTGTAGACCCGGATCACGCCGGTCAGCAGCTCGGCCCGCTCCTCGCGTGTCGTCTGCGAGAAGGAGGCAAACGCCCTCCGCGCCGCCGCCGCGGCGCGGTCGACGTCTTCAGGGCCGCCGAGCGCGATCGTGGCGATCGGCTTCTCGGTCGCCGGGTTGATGACCTCGAGCGTCTCGGAGGACTGCGCCGGGACCCACTCGCCGTCGATGTAGAACCGCTGGCAGTTGTCGATCATCGGGGAAACGTAGCCGACTGACGGAGCACCGGAGGCTCAGGCGGCTTCGTCAGCCGGGACGGCTGGGGCGAGGATCCGCTCGAGCACGAGCAGCGCTCGCGCGCGATGGGCGTCGAGCTCGGCCACCAGGGCATCGGCGGCGCGAAGGCGTACCGCTTCGAGGATCCGGTCGTGGGCCTGCACCGCCGCCCGGCGCTCCTCGGGGGCGTTGTAGTACATCGCGCGGTAGGCCTCGGTCGAGTCCCACAGCAGGCGAATCAGCCGCATCGTGTGCACCTGATCGGGAGATTCGAGCAGGCCGAAGTGAAACCGGCGGTTGGCCTCGAGCTCGGCGGCGACATCACCGGCCTTGGCGGCGTTCAGGCAATCCGCCGCGGCGGCCTCGATCCGCGCCAGCGCGTCCTGACCCAGCGTCGGCAGCGCCCGGCGAGCGGCGCGCTCTTCGAGGACGGCGCGCAGCGCGTAGATCTCCTCCAGGTCCTCTACGCGGAGCTCGGTCACGAAGTATCCGCGCCGCGGCTTGTAGGTCACCTGTCCCTCCTGCTCGAGCACCCGCAGCGCCTCGCGTACCGGAGCGATGCTGACCCCGATCCGCTCGGCCACCTCCTCCTGCCCGACTCGCTGCCCGGGCCGCAGCTCGCGCGCGACGATCGCGCGCCGCAACCGATCGAGGGCGTGCTGGGTCGTGGTCCCCGGCGCGGCCGACGCGCTCACCTCGACCACCGTCACCGGAACGCCTGGATCCCCGTCAGCGCGCCGCCGATCACGAGGGCGTGGATGTCCGCCGTGCCCTCGTAGGTGACGACCGACTCCAGGTTGTTCATGTGCCGGATCACCGGGTACTCGAGCGTGATTCCGTTGGCCCCGAGCACCTGGCGCGCGGTGCGGGCAACCTCCAGGGCGGCGTTGACGTTCCCGAGCTTCCCCATGCTGACGTGCTCGGGCGCGAGCCGGCCCTCGTCCTTCAGCCGGCCGAGGTGAACGGCGAGCAGCGTCGCGCGGTTGACCTCGAGCGCCATCGTGGCGAGCTTCTGCTGCTGGAGCTGAAACGACGCGATCGGCTTGCCGAACTGGACCCGCTCCTGGCTGTACTGCAGCGCCGCCTCGAAGCACGCCCGGGCCGCGCCGGCCGCGCCCCAGACGATGCCGTAGCGCGCCTCGTTAAGGCACGACAGGGGGCCGGCGAGCGAGGTGGCCTCGGGGAGCAGCGCCTCGGCGGGGAGACGCACGTCGTCGAGCAACAGCTCGGAGCTGACCGACGCTCGCAGCGAGAGCTTGCGGTGGATGTCCTGCGTGGTAAAGCCCTTGGCGTCCTTCGGGACCAAAAAACCGCGCACGCCTTCGTCGGTTCGAGCCCACACCACCGCGATGTCGGCGATCGAGCCGCTGGTGATCCACATCTTCTGGCCATGGAGGATCCAGTCCGCGCCGTCGCGCCGCGCCCGGGTGCGCATCGACCCCGGGTCAGAGCCGGAATCGGGCTCGGTCAGCCCGAAGCAGCCGATCGCCTCGCCCGCGGCCATCGCCGGCAACCACTGCTGCTTCTGCTCCTCTGACCCCCAGCGGTGGATCGCGAACATCGCCAGCGACCCCTGGACCGAGACGAGGCTGCGCACCCCGCTGTCCCCCGCCTCGAGCTCCATGCAGGCGAGGCCGTACTCGGTCGCGCTCGCGCCCGCGCAGCCGTAGCCCTCGAGATGCATGCCCAGCACGCCGAGCTTGCCCAGCTCGCGTGCGAGCTCTCGGGGGATCCGCGCCTCCTCGAACCACGCGCCGACGTTCGGGAGCACGCGGTCGTGGACGAATGCCCGGACGGCGTCGCGGATGTCGCGCTCCTGGTCTGAGAAGGTCCGATCGATCGCGAGGAAGTCGGTCGGGCGGATATCTGGGGGCGTCGCCGTTGCGGCACACATTGTGAGACTCCTTGACCCTAGAGATTCGAAGATCTAGGATTGAAGCACATGCCCGCCGCGCTTGGCAAGCTGCGCATCCTCGACTTCTCGCGGGTCCTCGCCGGCCCGTTTGCGACGATGATGCTCGCCGACCTCGGCGCGAGCGTGGTCAAGGTCGAGCGTCCCGGCGCCGGCGACGACACCCGCAGCTGGGGGCCGCCTTATGACGCGCGGGGCGTCGCGACGTATTTCGAGTCGGTCAACCGCAACAAGGACAGCCTCGCGCTGGACTTGACCGAGCCCGCGGACCTGGCCCACGCCCGGCGGCTCGCCGCCCAGGCCGACGTCGTAGTCGAGAACTTCCGGCCCGGGGTGATGGATCGCCTCGGGCTCGGCTACGAGCAGTTGCGGGCCGACAACCCGGGCTTGATCTACTGCTCGATCACCGGGTTCGGCACCGGCGAGGGCGCCGAGCTCCCCGGCTACGACCTGCTCGTCCAAGCGCTCGGCGGGCTGATGAGCATCACCGGAGTCCCCGATCGCGAGCCCCAGAAGGTCGGAGTCGCGCTCGTCGACGTGCTCGCGGGCCTGTTCGCGACGGTCGGGATCCTCACCGCGCTCACCCACCGCAGCGCTGGTGGGGAGGGCCAGCGCGTCGAGGTCGACCTGCTGTCCTCGCTGCTGGCGGCGCTGGTCAACCAAGGGTCCGCGTACACGGCGGGCGGCACCGTCCCGACGCGGATGGGCAACCAGCACCCGAGCATCGCGCCCTACGAGCTGTTCGGATGCCAGGACGGCGAGCTCGTGATCGCGGTCGGCAACGAGCGCCAGTTCGGCGCTCTGTGCGCGGTGATCGACGCTCCCCAGCTCGCTGAGGACTCGCGCTTTGTCACCAACGCCGCCCGCGTCGAGCACCGCTCCGAGCTGCGCGACGAGCTCGAGCTGCGCCTGTCGCGCCGGCGCGCGGCCGATTGGGCCTCCGCCCTGACCGCCGCGCGGGTTCCCGCCGGCGTGGTCAACGACGTGGCCGGGGCGTTCGCGCTCGCGCAGCAGCTGGGCCTCGAGCCCGTGATCGAGATTCCCTACGCCGACGGCACGACGATCGCGCTGACCCGCAACCCGATCAGGCTGTCGGCCACGCCTGCGACCTACCGCTGCGCCCCACCGCCCCTCGGCGGGCCGGCTCAGGCCGGCTTCTCGAACACGAACCGGTAGTGGTCCAGCAGCTGGCGCTCGAAGCAGACCTTGTTCACGCTGACGCCCGAGGTGAAAGCGAGCCGGAAGTCAGAGCTGGTCAGCCAGCGGGGAAGCAGCGCCAGCTTGAGCAGCCGCTTCCTGAAGCTCGGCCTGCCGATTCGCGCGTTCCACTGGCTGATCGTCTCGATGTAGTCCAGGCGCCCGCTGACGCTCGAGACGAGGCGGAAGCTCGGCTCGGCACAGCGCACGACCTGCTCCTGGCCGAAAGGCAGCAGCGAGCCGGGGAATTGGCGCCCCAGCGCCGCCAGCAGCCAAGGGTCCGAGCGCCGCGGCGCGCTGGTGCTGGCCTGCTCGAGCGGAATCATGTTCTGCCCGAAAACCATCGTCTGGAGGTAGAACCGGCCCCCCGGAGGGAGCGTGCTCGCGACGCGCTCGAAGATCGTCCGGTAGATCTCCTCCTGTCTTCCGGCGGCGTGGTCATCGGGAGAGCAGAAGTGCTCGAACGCGCCGAGGCTCGCCACCGCGTCGAACGGGCCAAAGGTCTCGCGGCTCACCGCCCGCGCGTCGCGGATGCGCACGTCGAGGCCATGGCGGCGGCAGGCGGCGGCTTGCGCCGAGGACAGCGTCACGCCGAGCCCGGTCGCGCCGACGCTGCGGATGTAGGCGAGCAGCCCACCCCAACCGCACCCCAGGTCGAGCACGCGACGCCCCGGTCCGATGCCGATCTCGCGGGCGACGTACTCGTGCTTACGCCGCTGGGCCTGCTCGAGGCTGAGCGAGAAGTCCCCGTCGTACTTCGCGCCGCTGAAGTCCGCCAGCTCGCCGAGGCTGAGCCGAATCACGCGATCGGTCAGCGAGTAGGTGAAATCGAGGTCTCGGCGGTCGGCCATAAGCCGCCGATCCTAGTCCCGCCGACCGACCTATAGTCGCTGCGGCAAACTCGGAACCGGAGGTCAGCACCCAATGACGTCGCTCAGCCCGCCGCGGGAACCACCCCTCTACACCCCGCGGGCGAAGAACCTCGCGCTGCTGCTGCTGGCGATGACCCAATTCGTGATCGTGATCGACGCGTCGATCGTCAACGTCGCGTTGCCGTCGATCGGCGCTCACCTGCACTTTGCCCGCGCTGACCTCTCGTGGGTAGTCAACGCCTACACGCTCACCTTCGGAGGGTTCCTGCTGCTCGGTGGGCGGATGGCCGATCTGCTCGGGCGCCGGCGCATGTTCATGCTCGGCCTGGTGCTGTTCTCGCTTGCCTCCTTCGGCGGCGGGATCGCCCAGTCCGAGGGTTGGCTGATCGCCGCGCGGGCGATCCAGGGTCTCGGTGCCGCGATCGTCTCGCCGGCCGCGCTCTCGATCATCACGACCACGTTCGCCGAGGGGGCGGAGCGTAACCGTGCGCTCGGCATCTGGGGGGCGGTCGCGGGCGCCGGCGGGGCCGCCGGGGTGCTCCTCGGCGGGATCCTGACCAGCGGCCTGAGTTGGCGCTGGGTGCTGTTCGTCAACGTTCCGATCGGAATCGCCGCCGCCGTGCTGGCCCCGCGAACGCTGCTGGAGAGCCGCGCCGAGGGCGAGACCAGGACGTTTGACCTGCCCGGCGCCGTGACCGTGACCGCCGGGCTTGCGCTGCTCGTCTACGCGGTTGTGGACGCGGTCAACTCCGGCTGGGGATCGACGGCGACGCTGCTGCGCCTCGCCGGGGCAGCGGTCCTGCTGATCGCCTTCTTGGCGATCGAGGTCCGTCAGCGCCACCCGCTGATGCCGTTCTCGATCTTCCGCCTGCGGACGCTCAGAGGAGCCAACATCGTCGGGCTGCTGATCGGCATGTCGCTGTTCTCGATGTTCTTCTTCATCTCCCTCTACCTCCAGGACGTGCTGCACTACTCGCCGATCAAGGCCGGCGTCTCGTACCTGCCGCTGTCGGTCGGGATCATCCTGTCGGCCGGAGCCGCCTCCCAGCTCGTCACACGCGTCGGGTTCAAGCCGCCGCTGATAGCGGGACTGTTGCTGGTCGCGGGCGGCCTGCTGTGGTTCTCGCAGGTGCCGGCGACGGGAGGTTCGTTCGCCGCCGACGTTTTGGGGCCGTCACTGCTCGCCGCCGTCGGTCTCGGGCTGGCCTTCGTCCCCGTGACGATCGCCGCCGTGACCGCAACCGAGCCCAGCGAGGCCGGCCTCGCCTCGGGGCTGATCAACACCTCCCAGCAGGTCGGCGGCGCACTCGGGCTCGCGATCCTGGCCACGATCGCCAACAGCCGGACCCAAAGCCTGTTCGACGCCGGCCTCCACAGCTCGTCGGTCGCGCTGACGAAGGGATTTGACCGGGCGTTTTTGGTCGGCAGCGGCTTCGCGGTCGCCGGAGCGATCCTGGCCGCATTCCTGATCTCCTCTCGCGACAGCCGCGAGCACGCCGAGGCCGCTCGCGCAGGCGATGCCGCGGCCGCGCCGGCCCCCGCGAGCTGACCGGTCTCGATCGCCGCCGGTGGTCCTCCCGCGGCCCGCACCGGTCGCGATCGATGAGTTCTCGGCGGCGGGTCGGTCATAGGAGACGACCACTCGAAAGGAGAGAACATGCCGCACACAACAGAGCTGGGACGGGTGATGATCCGCGCGCTGACCACGCCGAATTGAAGGACAACGGCGTCGATGTCGACGCCGAGATGATGGGCGGTGACGGAACCGTGCCGCTCTTGTTCTTCTTCCGCGACCACGACGGCAACCAGCTGATGCTCGCCGAAGGACACTAGCCACCCCGACGGTCCGGCCGTCCGCCGGGCGCATCGAAAGGTCGACCCAGGCCCGTTAGGCCGTCGGCTCAGGCGCGTCAGGCGGCCGGCCAGCGTCGGCAGCGCCGAGGAACTCGACGAGCAACTGCCCGACCCGCTCGGGCTCGTCGTGGTGAACCCAATGCGAGGCGCCGGGTAGACGGATCACGCCCTCTAGGTGCGGGACATCGGCCCGGTCAGGCTCGGCCAGTTCAGCGCCGAGGTAGCGGTCGCGCTCGCCCCAGATGACGAGCGTCGGCGCCTGCACCACGCGGAGCCGCCCCTCGGCGCGCTTCGGTGACTGACGGAAGATGCCCCGGTAGTAGTTGATCATCGCCGTCGCCGCGCCCGGCTGTTGCCATGCCTCGACGTATTGGGAGATGTCCTGCGGCGTGAACGCCCCAGGACGGGCGTCGTGCTCGAAGCCGTAGCGGAAGAAGAACCAACTACCGGCGCGCACGAGGCGCTCGGGCAGCCAAGGCAGCTGAAAGAAGAACATGTACCAGGACTTCACGGCCTGGCGCGGCTGCCGCAGACCGCGCAGCATCCGCCGCGGGTGAGGCACGTTGAGAATCGCCAGTCGCTCCACAACCTCCGGATGGTTCATCGCCGCCGCCCACGCCACCGCCGCCCCCCAGTCGTGACCCACCAGGAACGCGGACTCTGCCCCGCGCTCGTGGATGAGATCGCGAATGTCGGCCGCGAGCCGGTCGATGTCGTAGGCAGCGACGTCCGCCGGACGCGATGACAGGTTGTAGCCGCGCATGTCGGGAGCGACAACGCGAAACCCGGCCGCGGCAAGCGCCGGAATCTGAAACCGCCAGCTGAACCAGAACTCGGGGAAGCCGTGGAGCAGCACGACGAGCGGCCCCTCGCCCGCCTCGACATAGTGCAGACGCACGTCGTCCAAGTCGGCGTTGCCGTGACGAACACCCGCCGTCTCGATCGTCTCCATGAGGCCGAGAAGCATCGCCCCCCGAGGAAGCGAAGTCAACCTGACCGGGCTGCTGGTTGAGGATGTCGCGAATTTCCGTTCGGGGTGACGTTTCGGTTGCCCTCGGGTGCGCGGGGAAAATGCACTTCGACGTCCAAGCCGCCGTTCGCGCCCGGCTCAACCTCGAGCGTCGCGTCGTGGGCGGTGGCGATCGCAGCGACGATCGACAGTCCCAGGCCGAGGCCGTCGCCGTGGGTGACCCGGTCGGGGGCGAGGCGTTGAAACGGCTGCAGCAACCGCTCGACGTCGTTGGCGGGTACGAACGCTCCCGTGTTGGCGATCGCGAACGTCGCCCCGCCGGCGTGGGATTGAATCTGAACCCGTACGCGCCCGCTGGGAATATTGTGGCGGATCGCGTTCTCCAGCAGGTTTGAGACCAGGCGCTCGATCAGCCGCCGGTCACCGGACACCAGAGCGGGCTCCAGGGAGACATCGAGGTGCACGCCTTGTGCGGCTGCGGCCGGCTCATGCGCGTGCAGCACGTCGCCGGTGATGAGCCCGAGATCGATCGGCTGGCGATGGTCGATCCCGCGTTGGCCGTGGGCGAGAGCCAGCAGCGCGTCGATCAGCTGCTCCTGTTGCTCGCCCTCCTCCAGGACTTGCTCGCAGGTCGTCCTGAACGTCTCGACGGTCGCGTCGGGGTCGCTGATCGTCATCTCCAAAAGTGCCCGAGCGGCGGTCAGGGGCGTGCGCAGCTCGTGCGAGGCGTTGGCGACGAACCGCCGCTGGGCGTCGAATGCCCCCTCGAGGCGTCCTAGGAGCTCGTCGATCGTGTCAGCGAGCTGTCTGAGCTCATCGAGCGGTCCGGGCATCGCGAGCCGCTCGTGGAGGTTGGCTTCCGAGATCTGCTGGGTGGCCGCGGTCATCGTGCGCAGGGGGCGCAGGACCCGCCCGGCGACCACCCAGCCCAGCGCGGCGGCGATGATGGCCATGATCGCCAGCGCGATGGCGGACTCGACTTCGAGCTGGTGCAGATCGGAGATCCGCTGCGCAGAGCCCGCGAAGCTGACCACGGCTTGGCCAGCCTGTGAATGCAGCAGTCGCTTGACCGTACTGGGCGACGTTCCCGGCGGGACGGAGAAATTGTCGGGTGCCACCGTGACCGCCACACTCCCGGTGGATTTCAGGAACACACGTGGCGGTAGGCGGCGGCTTACGGCCCGTTGGAAGTCCGGACCGCTGACGGTGGCGTGGGCGACGAGCGTGTAGGTGACCGCGAGCAGGGCGGCGCCGGAGGCGAGGAACAGGCCGCCGTAGAGCAGCGTGAGACGCCAGCGAACGGTGGTTTTCGGGTGACGCAGCCGGAGCGTCAGTCCGGCGCCCTTGTCCCGGCGGGTCACGGCGGTGTTCCGATCCGGTAGCCGACCGGGGTGACGGTCTCGATCACCGGTGGCTCGCCGAGCTTGGCCCGCAGCCGGCTGACCGTCATGCGGACGGCGTTGGTGAACGGGTCTGTGGCGTCATCCCAGGCCCGCTGGAGGATCTCCTCGGTAGACACCACCGCCCCCTGGGCGCCGAGCAGTAGCTCCAGGACGGCGAACTCCTTGGGGCTGAGCGCGACCGGTCTCTCGGCCCGCGTCACCAGCCGGCGGGCGGAGTCGAGCCGCAGATCGTCGTGGACGAGCGTGGGTGCGCGCGGGGAGCGGGAGCGCCGCGAGAGCGCGCGGATGCGGGCGACCAACTCGGCGAGATGAAACGGCTTCGGGAGGTAGTCATCGGCGCCGATGTCGAGGCCCTCGATGCGATCGTCGAGCGTTGCGGCGGCGGTCAGCATCAGCACCGTGCTCGAGCAGCCGCCGGCGACCAGCGAACGGCAGACGTCATCGCCGTGGACGCCGGGGAGGTCACGGTCGAGCACGATCACGTCATAGGCGACCAGGGACGCCCGGGCCAATGCCTCGTGTCCATCAAAGGCAACATCGACGGCCATCCCCGCTCGGCGCAGCACCGTCGCCACGGTTTCGGCGAGCCTTGGATGATCCTCGACCACCAGCACCCTCATCCCGTCGCTCCCTTGCGGCACACAGCCGTTGCACTGGGTGGAGCGCCGGCGCGGGGCGTCGCCCGCGCCGGCGTCTGAGCCCAGGATGCCCGATCGCGCATAACAGCGGCATAACAGCGTTACGGCCGTGTTACCCCCCACACCGTACAACTGCCCCGAAGCTGATCCACCCGGCCGAGGATGCCGACGACATGCCGACTACGCAAGCAAGCCGCCCCCGCCACCGCCTGTCGTTTGCGCTGACCGCCGCCAGCGGCGTGGTGGCGATCGCCGGCTGTGGCAGCTCGGGCACCCAACTCACTGGCGGGGTGCCGTGATCCGCCCCCGCCCGTCGATCGCGATCATCGCCGTCAGCTGCGGCCTGGTGATCGGCGCTTGCGGATCCTCGGGCAGCCCGAGCAGCGCGGCCGGGACGGGCGCGACGGGCGGATCGAGCCACTACGCGTCGTTCCTGAAGTTCTCGACCTGCATGCGCTCGCACGGGGTGCCCGACTTCCCCGATCCGAGCTCGAACGGGGGGCTGCGCCTCCGCGTCGGCCCGGGCTCCCGGCTCAACCCGCAGTCTCCCGCGTTTCAGTCCGCCCAGCAGACGTGCCGGAAGCTGTTGCCGGGCGGCGGCCCACCGAGGACGGTCCCGGAGGCGCAGCGCCGGGCGGCGATCGCCAACGCGCAGTGCATGCGCACGCACGGCGTGCCGGACTTCCCCGACCCGACGTTCCCCCCGGGCGGGGGGATCAGGATCACCGCGGTCGACCCCCAGTCGCCGGCGTTTCAGGCCGCCTCGAAGGCGTGCGGTAACGGGCCTCCCGGCCCGCCACCGTGATCTCGATCGTGCGGCGCGTATTCGCGTCGCGGTGGCGTCGGGTGGGCTTGGCGGTGGTCGCCATCGTCGGCGTCGTGGTCGCGGTCGGGGCGATCGTCGCTTCGGGCGGGTCGGGGTCGAGCGGCGGCGGGAATGGGCCGGCGGCGTCTGCGGGGGCGGCGCTGGTGGCGCGGCGCGACCTGGTCGCGACCGATACCGAGTCCGGGACCTTGGGCTATGCGGAGTCAGAGACCGTGTATGACCGGTTGAGCGGTACTGTCACCTCGTTGCCGGCGGTTGGAGAGGTGATCAGGCAGGGGCAGGGGCTGTTCAGAGTCGACGACACGCCGGTGGTGTTGTTCGATGGCGGCACGCCGGCATATCGCGTGCTGTCGTCGTCCGATCGCGCCGGGCCTGACATCCTCGAGCTCAATCGCGACTTGAAGGCGTTGGGTTTTGATTCCGGCGATCAGATCCTGGCTGACGACGTGTGGCAGCCGGCGACCACGGATGCGGTGGAGTTGTGGCAGGGTTCGCTGGGGCTAGCGGAGACGGGCTCGATCCCGCTGGGCCGGATTGTGTTCCTGCCGGGCGCGCAGCGTGTCACAGCGGTCAACACGGTGCTTGGCTCTACCGGTCAGTCCGCCGGAAGCGGGTCCTCGGGCTCTGGGTCTGGTGCTGCCACCTCGACGGCTTCGCCGGTGATCGGGCGAGCGGAGTTCGTCGGCCTGACAACCAGGACAACTGCGACGGCACCGAGAGTGGCGACTGGCGCTCGACGCAAGCGGGCGGCTGGTCCGAGGCGGGAACAGCCGGCGCCGGGTGGGGTTGGCTCCTCGCCGGCTGGCGGGTCGGGTGACTCGGCGGCGATCCTGTCGGCGCTCAAGGCGCTGTTGAGGGCCGAGGCGGCGCAGCTGAAGAACAGCAAGTCGTCCGCGCCGTCCGGGAGCGCGTCGGGGGGGTCGAAGGGTTCGGGCGCGGGTTCTGGCGGCGGGGCCGCTGCGCAGGCGATTCTCGAGACGGCGTCTACCAAGCTGGTGGTCAGCGTTGCCCTGGATGCGAGTAAGCGGAGCGAGGCGGCGGTGGGCGAGCGGGTGACGGTCGAGATGCCGGATGGCAGCACGGTCAACGGCAGGGTTACGCAGGTCAGCTCGGTGGCCCAGGCCAGCTCCTCAGCGAATGCGAACTCGAACTCGAACGCGGGCGGGGGGTCAGGGGCACCGTCGGCGACGGTTCCCGTGACGGTTGCGCTGACCGGCCGTCACCGCTCCTTGGCCGGTTTGGACCAGGCCGCGGTGAGTGTCAACTTTGTGCAGCAGCAGGCAAGGCACGTGCTGTCGGTGCCGGTCACCGCCCTGTTGGCGACCGCCGGCGGCGGCTACGACGTCCAGGTGGCAGCGCCGCCGCATCGCCTGATCGCGGTCACGCCCGGCTTGTTCGCCGCGGGTTACGTGCAGATCTCGGGTGCCGGCATCTACGCTGGCCTTCAGGTCACCGACTCCCAGGGATGAGAGTCGGGCCCGATCCGAGCCGAGAGATCGGCGCCGTCCTGGCGAGCACTGACGGTGTCGCGTTGAAGCTCGCCGGGGTCACGAAGGAGTACCCGGGTGCGATCCATGCGCTGCGGGGCGTGAGCGTTGAGATCGCCGCCGGCGAGCAGGTCGCGGTGGTCGGCCCTTCGGGCTCGGGCAAGACGACGATGCTAACCGTGCTTGGCACCTTGGAGCGCCCGACCAGTGGTTCTGTGCAGGTCGCCGGGCGTGATGTCGTCAGCGCCTCAGATCCCGAGCTAGCGGGCTTGCGAGCTCACCAGATCGGCTTCGTCTTTCAGGGCTTTCACCTCCAGGAAGCCCTGTCGGCGATCGACAACGTGGCCAACGGAATGCTCTACACGGGTGCTCCCGCCCGCGAGCGGCGAGAGGCTGCTCGGACCGCGCTGGCGCGGGTTGGTCTCGACCACCGGCTGAGCCAGCGGCCGGCGCAGTTGTCCGGAGGTGAGCGTCAGCGGGTGGCGATCGCGCGCGCGATTGCCAAGCGGCCGCAGATCGTGCTGGCCGACGAGCCGACCGGCAATCTCGATTCCAAGTCTGGACGAGAGGTGATCGTGCTCCTACACGAGCTCGCCGCCGAGGGGGCCACGCTGGTCCTGATCACCCATGAGCAACAGATCGCCGAGGGCTTTGCCCGCCGCCTCGTGATGAGCGACGGCGAGATCGTCGGAGACCAGCGGCAGTGAGCCTCGCGGCCTCGGATCCTGGAATCGCGAGACCGCGACGGGGTCACGGGAACACCGCGCGGCTGCCTCCCCACGAGCTCTTCTCCGTCGCGCTCCAGGGTCTGCGCACCCGCAAGCTGCGCGCATTCCTGTCGGCGCTGCGGATCGCGATCGGGATCGGCGCCATGGTCGCCGTCGTCGGCGTGTCGGCCTCCAGCCAGGCCAACCTGCTGGCGCTGATCGACAGCCTCGGCACCAACCTGCTGACGGTCACCCCTGGCCAGACGTTCCTCGGAAACAATGCCGTGCTGCCGGACACGGCCGTTGGGTCGATCCTGCACATGCCCACCGTCCAGCGAGCCTCGGCCGTCTACCAGATCCCATCCGCCATCGTGCTGAGAACCCCGTACGTCCCCTCGAACCAGACCGGAGGGATCGGCGTCGACGCAGCCGGGCCAGGGCTACCCGCCACCGTCGGCGCCGAGCTCGCCTCTGGCGAGTTCCTGAGCTCCGCCAATCAGAACTACCCCGCCGTCGTGCTCGGAGCCCAGGCCGCTAGCACACTGCAGATCTCCGGCGTCGGCGGCCGCATCCAGGTGTTCCTCGGCGGCACCTGGTTTACCGTGATCGGAATCCTCGAGCCGGTGGCCCTCGACTCCACCCTCGACAGCACCGTATTCATCGGCCTACCCGTCGCCCAGCGGCTGTTCCAGGCCCAGCCAAACCCGTCCGAGATATACGTCCGCGCCAACCAGAACCAGGTCACGCAAGCCTCACAGCTGCTCGCGCCCACCGCCGACCCGCAGAGCCCCAGCGGTGTGCAGATCAGCGTGCCCGTCGATGCGCTCAAAGCGCGCGCGGCCGCCAAGGGACAGTTCACCACCCTGCTGCTGGGCCTCGGCGCGGTGGCGCTGCTCGTCGGGGCGATCGGGATCGCCAACATCATGGTCATCTCCGTGCTCGAGCGCCGCGCCGAGATCGGACTACGCCGCGCGCTCGGCGCGACGCGACGACACATCACCGCCCAATTCTTGACCGAGTCCGCGCTCCTGGCCGCGTTCGGGGGGATCGCCGGCCTGCTGCTGGGAGCCCTCGCCACCCTCGCCTACTCCCTGGCCCAGAACGAGCCGATGATCGTCCCCGGCTACGCGCTGGTCGCCGCGCCCGCGGCGGGGCTGACGATCGGGATGATCGCCGGGCTCTACCCCGCGGCAAAAGCGGCACGCCTCAGTCCTAGCCCTGCGCACAACCTGACACCAGCCCCCGCTCCCCATACATACCCCCACACCTTTGGCACGCGCCTATCGGGTATCGGTACAGGGCTGCCCCGGTTGCGGCGCCGGCGGCGGTCCGGGATGATCGCTGCACGATGAGCTTCGCCAGATCCTCCCCCGACGAGTTCGCGATTCGCGTTGCTTCGATTGACGGGCTGTTTGCGCCCCTGGACGCAAGGCCGATCGCCGAGCGATCGCTCGACGAAGATGTCCGCCTGCATCTACTCGATGAGTGGGAGGACGTGCGCGAAGCCCGGCCGTCGACCCTGACCGTCTACGCGCCCGCAGGCGAGCGATCGGGGACCGACGAGGAGGCGGTGAGCGCCGCGGTCAGGGCCAACCTACGCGCCTACACGCGCCGGTTGCGCAAAGCCGACCCGCTGTCTCGCCGCGACAGGATCGCCGCCTGGGTCGGTATCACGATCTTCCTGCTGTCGATCGTGGTGTCCACGTTGCTGGATCGCGTCACCTCCGACGTGATCGTCGCGGGCGTGTCGCAGGGGATCGTCGTGGTGGGCTGGGTCGCGCTGTGGGTTCCCGCTCAACGCGTGGCGGTCGACGTCCTTCCCCACCATTTCGCCCGCAAACGCTACGCGGAGATGGCCGAAGTCGAGGTGCGCTTCGCGTGGCAGGGGGCTTCCGAGCCTCCGGCGGCCCGCGGCGCCGAACCGATCCAGGCTTCGATGCCACGCGGCGTGATCGACTCGACCGGCGTGTCGCCGTCTTGACCTGCGAGGGGTCTGCTCCCTCGGTGGCACTCTGCGCGGCCGCTCCTCCGTCACGCGAACGACGATAGGCTTCGCGCACGCTGAGGCGGTCCGTGGGTTTCCGGATCCCCGAGGCCGAGCTGGCCTGTGGTCGGTGTGGGCGCCGCACTTTGGGATCGGCTGTGGGGCCTGCGGCGGCCGGCCGGGCTGCACCCGTTTCGTGAGCTGAACGGTTCGAGCCACAGCGCACCGGCGACACCCGGCGACCTGTTCTTTCACATCCGGGCTCATCGCCTGGACCTGTACTTCGAGCTCGCGCAACTGCTCACCGACCGGCTCAACGCGTACGCGCAGGTGGTCGATGAGGTGCACGGATTCAGATCGTTCGACGAGCGCGACCTGCTCGGGTTCGTGGACGGCACCGAGCGCCCAGAGAGGACCGCGCCGCGAGCCGCAGTCCTGATCGGCGAGGAGGACCCGAGGTTCGCTGGCGGAAGCTACGTCGTCGCTCAGAACCACCTCCATGACCTCGAGACTTGGAATGCGCTGACGGTCGAGGAACAAGAGCGAGCGTTCGGCCGCACGAAGCTCAACGACATCGAGTTCCCCGAGGAGCTGAAACCCGCCAACTCGCACCTCGCGTTGAACACGATCGTCGACGAGAACGGCGAACAGCGGCAGATCATGCGCTTCAACATGCCGTTCGGCCGCGTCGGCGTAAGCGAATTTGGCACCTACTTCATCGGCTACGTCCGAAGTCCGGAGGTGATCGAGCAGATGCTCAGAACATGTTCATCGGCAAACCACCGGGCAACTACGACCGGATCCTCGACTTCTCCACCGCGCTCACCGGCAACCCGTTCTTCGTACCCGTCGACTTCCTCGACGACCCGACCACCCCGGCGCCCGCCGCGCTACCCAGCGGCGAGGACGTGCCCGGGTCCAGCGACGGCTCGATCGGGATCGGAAGCTTGAAGGGAAGCTCGCCTGCTTCGTGAGCTGGGGGTTCTGAAGACCGCTACCGGGATTCGAAGCCGCCCCCGGGAGAGTGAGTAAGGCCTGATTTACCTGCAAATCGATGGATTACGGGCTCGTGGTCAACCGCTCTCAGGGGGCCCATAACCGCCCTCGATCGGCGTCGACTGTGGCGCAACTGTGGCACGGCAAGCTTCCCGTAATCGTGACCGCTCGCGTCCACGGACGGGCCACTCGAGTCGGTCGTTTCGGGCGCGCCCGTGCTGATGGCTTCGCCCGTTGAGCGGCGGCGAGTTCACGGCGACAACGCAATCGCGATCGTCGCAAAGCATCCGCGTCTCTTCAGCTGGTTAGGCTGGAGGTCCCGATGGTGGCGGTACCAAACTGCATCTTCTGTGATCAGCCGTTCGACCCTGGCCGCCCAAGGAGCAGGGAGCATGCTGCGCCTAACTGGTGCAGGAATCTCCTGCCCGACCTCGGACCAGCAGTCCACGTCCACGCGGTCGTGACGCCAGGTGGACGACAGGACACCGAGATGGGTGAGCGTGACGTATTCACGACCGTGTGCGGAGATGTGTGCCGACTCTGCAACACGGGATGGATGTCCGAGCTTGAGGAATCGTCGAGACCGTTACTGACGCCGCTCATCCAGGGGAAATCTAGGTCCCGGCG
>JBPCQU010000244.1:0-4250 GCA_050997795.1 Solirubrobacteraceae bacterium
CAGATCGACGCCCGCTGCTACTACCGCGTGCCTACCCACGAGCAGCCGGCGATGCGCGGGGTCGCGCCCGACGGGGAGCTGCCGGGGACCGACCTGGCCGCCCGCACGAACGTCGCGATTCCGATCAGCCCGGTGCTCGACGAGACGCAGGCTCGAGCGGTCGTCACCGCGATCCGTGGTCACCTCGCGGCGCGTCCGGCGTCCGTCGGCACCTCGTCGGCCTAATCAGCCCCCGGCCGGATTGATCAGCCCCTGGCCGGATTGATCAGCCCCCGGCCGGATTGGGCCCCACGGCGGGGTTCGCGCGTCCGTCCGGGTCACCCCCGCCCGCGGCAGCGCGCCGCAGCGGGTGAACCTCCCCGCCCGGCGGGTGAGCCGGATCCTCGGCCGCCTCGAGCGCTCCGATCCGGCTCGAGAGCCCCCTGATCGCGTCGGCGACCGGATCGGGCAGATGGATCCAGTCGGCGTCCGGGCCTTCGGGCCTGCGGCCCTCCACCCGGACCGGATGGCCCGGGTTCCCGACTACGGTGGCGTGCGGGGGCACGTCGTGGATCACTACGCTGTTGGCCCCGATCTTCGCGCCGTGGCCGATCGTGATCGGCCCCAGCAGCTTGGCGCCGGAGCCGATCGTGACGTTGTCTTGGACGGTGGGGTGTCGCTTGCCGGTGGCAAAGCCCGTGCCGCCGAGCGTCACGCCCTGATAAAGGGTCACGTCGTCGCCGATCGCGGCGGTCTCGCCGATCACTACTCCCATTCCGTGGTCGATGAAGAACCCGTCGCCGATCTCGGCGGCGGGATGGATCTCGATCCCGGTCACCGACCGCGCCAGCGCCGCGATCAGGCGCGGGAGCAGCGGGACGTCCGCCCCGTGGAGCGCGTGCGCGACGCGATGGGCGAGCAGCGCGTGAACCCCGGGCCACGCCACCAGCACCTCGACCGACGAGACCCCGCGCGCGGCGGGATCGCGACTCCGTGCGGCGGCCACGTCACGCCGGAGCTCAGCGGCGGCGCGCCGGATCAGCTCGAGCCCGAACATCGATTAAGCCTACTGGGGCTCAGGGGGCGAAGAACGGCGTCGAGACATAGCGCTCACCCGAGTCAGGCAGGATCGTCGCGATCCGCGCTCCACGAAATTCGTCCCGCCCAGCGATCTCGAGCGCCGCCCAGACCGCCGCCCCGCACGAGATTCCGGCCAGCACTCCCTCCCGCCGCGCGAGCGCCCGCGCCGTCTCGATCGCGTCCTCGTCCTCGACCGCGACCACTTCGTCGATCACGTCTCGATTCAGAACCTGCGGCACGAACCCGGCCCCGATCCCCTGAATCTTGTGGGGACCCGGCAGACCGCCCGACAAAACGGCCGAACTGCGGGGCTCGACCGCGACCACGCGGCAGGCCGGGTTGCGCCCCTTGAGCACCTCGCCCACGCCGGTCACGGTTCCTCCGGTGCCGACGCCCGCGACGAGCACGTCGACCCGTCCGTCGAGCGCATCCCACAGCTCCGGGCCGGTGGTGCGGCGGTGGACCTCCGGGTTGGCCGGGTTGGAGAACTGATCCGGGAGGAAGACGTCCTCACGCGAGGCGAGCGCGCGGGCGGCGTCAACCGCCTCGGTCATCCCGCCGAGCGACTCGGTCACGTCCACGCGCGCCCCGTACAGACGCAGCAACCCCTCGCGCTCGCGGCTCATTCCCTGCGGAAGGGTCAGGATCAGCTCATATCCCTTCGCCGCGCACACGAACGCGAGCGCGATCCCCGTGTTGCCGCTGGTCGCCTCCACGATCGTGGTCCGGCCGGGCTCGATCCGTCCCTCGCGCTCGGCGGCCTCGATCATCGACACCCCGATCCGATCCTTCACGCTCCCCCCGGGGTTGAAGGCCTCGAGCTTGGCGAACAGCTGCACCCCGTGCAGCGGCGCGAGGCGCGTCAGCTGCACCACCGGCGTACGGCCGACGTGCGCCGCGATGTTCGTTGGCACGTCGCCCATGGCCGTCCAATCTACGAGAAGGAGACCATCCGCGGCGGCCTGTGGTCAAATAAGCGTGGCGTGCTCGAACAGCTCGAGATCCCGATCGTCCAGGCCCCGCTGGCCGGCGGCCCGTCGACGCCGGCGCTCGCCGCCGCTGTGAGCAACGCCGGCGGCCTCGGCTTCGTCGCCGCCGGCTACAAGTCGATCGATACCCTCGAGCAGGAACTCGTGCGCACGGGCGAGCTGACCTCGCGGCCGTTCGGCGTCAACCTGTTCGTGCCGGGCCGCGCGCCGGCTGACCCCGATCAGATCGCCTCCTTTGCCGCCACCCTGCAGGGCGAAGCCGACCGCGCGGGCGTGCCGCTCGGCACGCCGCGCTTCGACGACGACGGCTTCGAGCGCAAGCTCGACCTGCTGGCCTCGGCGCCCGCCGCGGTGGTCTCGTTCACCTTCGGCTGCCCGCCTGCGTCGGCGGTGCAGCGGCTGCGCGACGCGGGCTCGTCGGTGTGGGTCACGGTGACCTCGTTGCCCGAGGCGCGGGAGGCGGCCGGCGCCGGCGCCGACGCACTGGTCGTCCAGGGCTTCGAGGCCGGCGGCCACAGCGGAGCGTTCGTCGACACCCCGGACACCGAGCGCTTCGGTCTGCTCGCGCTGCTGCAGCTCGTCGGCGCCGAGGTGGCGCTGCCGCTCGTCGCGGCGGGCGGAGTCGCCACCGGGCGCGGCGTCGCGGGGGTGCTCGCCGCCGGCGCCTCCGCGGCGCAGGTTGGCACCGCACTGATGCGCTGTCCGGAGGCCGGTACTTCGTCCTGGCACCGCGAATCGCTCGCGACCGCCCACCGCACCGGGTTGACCCGCGCATTCACCGGGCGGCTGGCGCGCGGGATCGTCAATCGCTTCCAGGCCGAGCACAGCGAGGGCGCGCCGATCGCCTACCCGGAGCTGCACCACGTCACTGCCCCGCTGCGCGCACGCGGGCGCGAGACCGGCGACGTCGAGCTGATCAACCTGTGGGCCGGACAGTCGCACCAGCTCGCGCTGGACCTGCCGGCCGCCGAGATCGTCGCCCGGCTCGCCAGCGACGCCAATGACGCCCTCGCCACCGCGAGCTCCCGGTTGCGCCATGGTGCGTCGTCGGGCGGCTAGCGGGCTCCGTTCCAGGCGAGCGGCGAACTACCCGTCAGGGATGACCTCCGCGATGTGCTCGGCGGCGACATCCTTCTCGCCGTCATCGTCGAGCTTGACTCTCGCGACCCCGCGTGAGCTTCCTTCGGCTACCAGCTGCTGCGGAACCACGAAGACGATCCTGCCGGCCTGACCGTTCTTCAAGCGGATGCGTACTCCCTGCCGCACCTCCGGGAAATCGTCCATGCTGCGGGGGTTTACCCCCTGAGCCCGCACGGCCGGCGATCATCAGTCCGCGCCGCGACGTACGCGCGCGGACCTGTTCAGACGGTGACGTGATGCTGAACGCAGAGCAGCACGAGCGTCTCCATCGCCACGTCCGGCTGGCGCGGCAAGGAGTCGAGGGCAGCCGCAGCCGCCTGGATCGCGTTCAGGGTCACGTCGCGTCCCTCGAGCGCGAACCGACCCAGCCAGCGGACAGCGGCACGATCAAACCGGGCGTCCGGCTCGTCGCGGAGGAGCAGGCAGACCTCGAGCGCATCAGCCAGGCCGACGCGCGGGAGTTCGGCGGCGGCGGCCCGAACGAGATTCAGGTTCCCGGTCGATAGCGCTCGCTTGAACCGAGTGTAGGCACGGCCGTCCGAGGTCACGAACATACGTTCGCATAGCTGTCAAACCGTCAACGGATTCGTAGCTAGATGTGGTACATCAACCAGATGCCCCGTGGTTAGGGCGATCCCAGGCAGGGCGGGAAATCAGCTCCGATGGTGTCCGATTGAATCCGGTCTGATCAGGACACCACTGGCGCGAGACTGGCGCGCGACAGTGGTCACATGACCCGCCCACCACCGAGCCCCTCACGACGCACCGACGACCCAGCCGAGGATGATCGCGACCGAGATCGCCGCCCGGAGCGGTGTGATCCCGGGAGTCCGCTTCCCCAGCCGACTGATCCCTCATCCGGCCGGAGCGTCACTTGACTTTGATCGCGGACCGAGCGATGGTGCATCCGTGGCTCGGAGGGGCATCGCCACTCAGCTTGGGGCGCTTACCGCAACGATGATCGTTGCGGTGGCGGTAGCCGGGTGCGGCAATGGCTTCTGCGACAAACATGCCTGCATTGGCAGCTTCGACCGCGGACGCGGCTACATCGTCCAATGCGCA
>JBPCQU010000061.1:0-9074 GCA_050997795.1 Solirubrobacteraceae bacterium
CCGGCATCTCGTGGCCACCCCCCACTCGACCGGTTCCTGCCCCATCCGCTCAGGCACGCCGGGAACGCTCCTCCCGTAAGCGGGCGAGCTCGTCCCGAAACCTCCACTTCCGCATCGTTACGGTCGTGCCCGTATCGGCGTCGGACGCTAGATGAAAGTCGTCCATCAGACGCCGCGCTCCCGGCAAACCGAGGCCGAGACCGCCCCTGCCGCTGTAGTCATCCTCAAGGGCTGCCCCGACATCACGGATGCCCGGACCGTCGTCGGTGGCGACCACCACGAGGCCGCAACGGTCACCGTCCTCAAACGGCTTGAGGACGATCTCGCCGCGGCCGGCGTGGACGACGATGTTGCGGGCCACCTCCGAGATGGCGGTCGCTATAAGGGTTGGATCGGGACGAGAGAAGCCGAGCCGCTGCGCCATCGCGCGCCCCTCGGCGCGGGCGATGACGAGATCGGCGTCAGCGTTGATGGCCACGCGGACCTCATCCTCCATCCTTCGCGTCCCCTTGAGTCAAGCCATCGAGCAGGGCGGTCGCCGCATCCAGGTCGAGAGCCACGCGAAGCGGCTCCAGGTTGAGGCGGAACTGCACCATCGCGATCGCCACATCGGGGTTGATTCCGACGATCACGGTGTGGGCGCCGCGCAATCTCGCGGTGAGAACGATCGCGCTCAAGGCGCGCGCGACGAACGAGTCGATCACGTCCAGGGCAGCGACATCGATCACGATCCCGCGTGACCGATACCTACCGACGAGTTCGGCGAGCTCATGACGGAGCCCTATCACCTCGGTGTCAGACAGATCTGACTGGATGGAGGCGATGAGGTAGTCCCCCTGTTGGAGGATCGCTACCGACATCGGCGCGTCGGCCTAAGCCTCTGTGGCGGTGGATCTCTTGGGGTCGCCGTCCCGGTAGCCGGCCAGCCGTTCAGCCTCGACGAGCCCTCCCTGAAGGTCGCCGACCGTCTTCATCATGCCGAGATCGACTTCGAGATCGACCAGAGTCTGGGCGATCTCCGACGAGAGGCCGGTGAGGATAGTGCTCGCACCCATCAGCCGCGATGCCTCGACGGTCTGAACGAGGTGGTTGGCCACGGTCCGATCGACTGTCGCTACCCCCGTGATGTCGATGACCACGACCTTGGCGCGGTTCTCCTGGATCGCCCCCAAGAGCTGCTCGGTGAGCTGGCGCGCACGCGAGGAGTCCAGCGCGCCGATGATCGGCAGGATGAGCAGGTGATCACGAAGCTGGAGGACCGGCGTTGAGAGCTCGCGCATAGCCTCCTGCTGCTCGTGGATGACCCGCTCGCGTTCCTCCACGAAACTCACTCCGACGGTTACGGCGATCCGGTTTGCCGCGGGCTCGTATGAGTCGAGGATGCGATTGAGCAGATCCTGATCCTTCTGGTACTTGGTGAACAGCGAACGCGCCAGCACGTCTCGCAGGAGGAGCACGATCCCGAGCACCTCGTGGGTCTCGACGCCGCGGGGGATGATTCTCTCCGAAAGCTCGCGGGCGTACGTCTCCAGGGTTTCGATGCTGCCCGTCTCCAGAGCATCCACGTAGTTGTCGTAGACCTCAGTCGCCTCAGAGAAGATCTCCTCGTCGGACATCACGCCCAAGAGCTCCGCCTCGCTGATACGTCGAGCCCACTCCTCCCGGAGCTCGGTGCGGTTGTCGCGCAGGTACGCCACCAGCTCCTGCAGGAGTGAGGCGGCCTCACCAGAGGGCTGCGCCGGCCGGTCGTCGCTGGTCCGCTGGTCCCGGTCCTCGTCTGGAGTCGGTCGATCGGGCTCTTGGGCCATCTGCTCCTCCTCGGGTCTGGAATTGGGCGCGGGGCGCGTCCGCACGGGAAAGGCGTGCTGGCGGTCGTTCATCGACGTCGGGGACCGCGAGCACGGGCTCCGTCGAGGAACAGGCGAGTGATCGCGGCGGTCATGTCCTCCTTGCCGAGGGCCGGGGTGGATGTGAGCACGCCGACGATCAGCCCGATCAGCGAGTCGGTGAGGCGAGCGCTTGCGATGTCGTCGCGAATGTCTCCACTGGCCTGACCACGCTCAAACAGCTGCCGCACCGGCTGGGTGAGCTCGGGCGCGGATCGTACCCGCTCACGCGCCAACAGCACGAAGGAATCTCCCACGTCTACCAGCGCCCGCACGGCCCGGGCGATGCCCTCCTCTGGTGCCACTTCGCCGATCCGGGCCGACGCCAGCCGCGCTTCGACGTCGCGTATCGCGGTTTGCGCCAGCTCGTCGAGCAGAGCCTCCCGGCTGGGGAAATAGCGGTAGACGGTGGCCCGGGCGACTCCGGCCGCTTCGGCGACGTCATTCATGCTCGCCTGCGCCCCCTGAAGCGCAAATATCTCCGCGGCTCCCTCGAGGATTGCGCCGGCTACGCGCTGCTGCAGTGCTTGTCTGGGAGCGGGTTCGGACATCATCGTCTCCCCGCTAGTCTAGGCGATCGCTTGACGAGATGGTACTGTCTCGTTTAGGGTCGTTCTTGTCCTATGCCCGAAGGAGGATTCCAACGTGTCCTTATCGAAGCAAACGCGGACGGGTCTGCGAGAGATGCCGTCCAACGCGGCGTGGCTGCTGTCCCGGGTCCTCAAGCCGCTGGAGGCGGCCGGAACCACGGCCGACGCCGCTACCACAGGCGCTCGCGACCGAGGGCGCAAGCTCAGGGCCGCAGTAGTCGACGCCGCTCCCATCGGCGGAGACTCGGTGGAGATCCGGATCAAGCGCGCCCAGGACGCCGGCGAGCGTGCTCGAGAGGCCGAGGACCGGGCTCTGGAGGCGGCGCGTGAATCCAAGGATCGCTCCGATCACGCTCGCCAGGTGGCCGATCGTGGCCGAGCCCACGTGAAGGAGGCGGAGCGGGAGATCAGTCGGCACGTCAAGCAGCGGATCGCCGAGGCGCAGAAAGCCGCCGAGGAGTCCGTGAAGCACGAACGGCAAGCCGCCGAGGCGGACGCCGAAGAGCAGCAACGAGAAGTCCAGGCGCAGGTTGACGAGGAGATCCAGGAAGCTCAGCGCGAGGCAGAGGCATCCCGACAGCGAGCCGAGGAGCTCGTCGAGGACGCAACCGAGAAACTTGCCGAGGCCCGGCGGCTGGCGGACGAGGCCGCTGGAGCCGCCCGGGCCGCCGCCGAGGAAGCAAACCATCAGGCCCAACAGCTCGCCCATGAAGCGCAGGAGCGGGCGAGTGACGCCGAAACGCGGGTTAAAGCGACCGAGCAGATACGCGAGCGATCGCAGGCCGCCGCGAAACACGCCGCGCGTGAGCTGGAGCGGGACTCCGCCAACGGCGGGCTGGAGTCCTACAACAAGCCAGAGCTGGTCGAGCTCGCAGCCAGCATCGGGATCGAGAAGCGAGCGAACATGACCAAGAATGAGCTCGTCGACGCGATTGCGAAGACGTCTCGCGCCACGCAGTGAGCGGAGCGGCCCCCACAATGAGACTCCTCCGCAGAAAAAGCCGACCGCAGCGGCTTCTCGAAACGGTTACCAACTCGCTTGATGTGCCGAGCCGGATCAAGTCCGGTCTGCCGGGCGGAGGCTCGGCCAACGAGCTAAAGGCGGCCTTGACTCAAGGCCAGGCGGTCAAGGCCGGGTTGATCGCCGCCGGCGTCGCTGGTCTCACGGCAGGCAGCGCCGGCATCTCTTCGCTTCGGCGACGCACAACGCGACCAGGGGACGATTGGTGAGGCTCACGACCGTGGCGCACCTCGCAGAGGACGAACGATGAACCTGTTGCCCAAGAAGAGCCGCTGGGAGCGGGTGACCGACGATGTAAGCCAGCTGGCAGTCGTACTCAATTCGGGGTTGATCGCCTTGGATGCGGCTCAGCGTAGCCAGCCGGCGAGACGCCGGTCGGCGCTTCGCTCGTCGCCGCTGCGGTCAGGACTGGTCGTGACCGGAAGCGCGGTCGCGATCACACTGGGCAGCGCCGCGGTGTCGTCGCTGCGGCGGCGCGACGAGGGGTCTGAGAGACATTCGTGAAGATCGCTCAGCTACCGGACGGAGGTCGGCGTCTCTCTGAGGGCGCGGTCATTCGAGTCTCAGCGAGAGCGCGAGTGATGGGAGTCCGTCTGCTGAGGTTGGAAGCGACAATCGTGGCCTCGCCGGCGGCGACGGAGAAGCGCCAGCAGCCGCCGACTGAGGCGATATCTCGGGACTGGTCGCGCCCTACACCGCTTCCGGTACGACCGGGCGGGATCGGCAGTAAGTTGGGCGAGGCCATCTGCTTCATCGATGAGGGCGCAGCGAGCCTGGCGGGTGTACACGAGGCTTTCTCCGGGATCATGCCGTCCCAGTCCCAAGGCGAGGAGGCAGTGTAGATCCACGCGGTGGGGGCCAAGCGATCGTGGCCTGTGCCGAGGACCGGCACAGGCCACCATCACAGCACCGCCTAATTGAGGCGCTCGATCAGCATCGCCTGGCCCATCCCGCCGGCGACGCACATCGACTCGATCCCGTACGTGCCGTCGACCGTGCGCAGGCCGTTGATCAGCGTGGTCATGATCCGCGCCCCGGTCATCCCGAACGGGTGGCCGAGGGCGATCGCGCCGCCGAACGGGTTCAGCTTGTCCTCGGGGATCCCGAGCTCTTGCCGGCACGGAACTATCTGAGCCGCGAACGCCTCGTTGATCTCGACGATGTCGACGTCGTCGATTCCCATCCCGGTCTGCTCGAGCAGCGCCCGGATCGCGGGGATCGGCCCGAGGCCCATGATCTCCGGCCGAATCGCGGCGACGGTCGAGGCGACGATTCGAGCCATCGGCTCGAGGCCGAGGCCGCGGGCCTTCTCATCCGACATCACCAGCACGGCTGCGGCGCCGTCGTTGAGCGGGCAGGAGTTGCCGGCGGTTACGGTCCCGTCGGGCCGGAACGCCGGCCGCAGCTGGGCCAGCACCTCCATCGTAGTCCCGGGGCGAGGACCGTCGTCGCGGCTGACGACGGTCTCGGGTACGTCGATCTCGTTGCCCTCCTTGTCGGTGTCCTTGTGCTCGGGCACCGTGACCGGCACGATTTCGGCGTCGAAGTGGCCCGAGTCACGGGCCTCGACGGCCCGGTTCTGCGAGATCACCGCCCATTCGTCCTGCTGCTCGCGGGTCACCTGGCAACGGTCGGCGACGTTCTCGGCGGTCATCCCCATCGGGATGTAGACGTCGTACAGGGAGCCCCCCGAGCCGTCCAGCGCCGGGTTCTTGGCCTCTTCCATCATCCCCGCGCCGAGCCCCGCGCGCGACACGGCCTCGACCCCGGCGGCGATGTACTGGTCCCCCTCGCCGGCCTTGATCGCGTGTGACGCCATCCGGATCGTCATCAGCGACGAGGCGCAGAAGCGGTTCACCGTGCAGCCCGGGACGTGGTGATCGAGGCCCGCGAGCAGGGCGGCGTTGCGGCCGACGTTGTACCCCTGTTCGCCGACCCCGGACGCGGCGCCCATCAGCACGTCGTTGGTCTGGGCGAAGTCGACACCGAGGTTGCGTTCGATCAGGGTGCGGATCGGAAGCGCCGCCAGGTCGTCGGCTCTGACACTTTTCAGCGAGCCTTTCATCGCGCGCCCGATCGGGGTGCGAATTGCGTCGACGATCACGGCTTCGGGCATCTGGCGCTCCTGGTCGGGTGGGAGGGCTCGATCCTACTCACCTGGCCTCGAGCCTCGCCGCCGCCGTAGCGGGCTACAGCAGGGGGATGTCGGCCCTCGACATCTCGGGGCCAGCCTCGGGGTCAAAGGCCCACCCCACCCGGCCGGTTTGAGTCCGTCAGGTAAAGATATTCGGAGTGGGCGTAGAACGGGTAGGTCCGGTCGCCGAAGCCCGGCACCGCGATCAGCTCGCCGGCCGCGACGAGGACGAGCTCATGAGTCAGCTCCCAGGCGGCAGCGACCGTCGAGCGCCGGCGACGCAGCTCGCACTCGATCGCGTTTGCGTCCTCGGCTTGGGTCACCGGCTGCGCGCGGCTAGAGCCCAAGCCCGCGGACTCCGCGCTCGTCCCAGCCGAGATGGTGGGCGAGCTCGTGGCGGACGGTCCGCGTGACCTGCGCCTTGAGCAGCTCTGGGTCGTGACCGAAGTCGCGCAGAAGCGTGTCCTTGAAGATCACGATCCGGTCGTGGAAGAAGTCACGCGCGACGGTATCCCCCTGGTAAAGCCCGTAGGGGCGTCGGGCACCGCCGGCGAAGCCGGTGGTCTGACCGCCGTCAGAGACGACCAACGCCACGTGCTCGAGCGCCCGGTGGAACTCGAGCGGCAGATCGTCGACCGCGGAGCGCACGAGCGCCTTGAAATCCTCGTCGTCGGGCACCGGCAGCGGCTCGTAGTCCTCCCCGTCGTCCGCGCCGTCGCCTTCGTCGTCGCCCCACTCGCCCGCCGACGCCAGCCGCTCGGCGCGCTGCACGAGCGCCTCGAAGTCCTCCTCGGACTCCGGGTCGCGCCACCCCGCGACGTGGACCATCGCGAGCACCACGGCTCCGCCGATCAGCGCCGCTCCAGCGCCGAACACCGCGACACCCTGTATCAGCCGGACTGCGAACGAGTCACTGAAGCCGGCGATCAGGCTCACCACCCCGAGCCCGACGGTCAACGCCGCGACCGCCGACAGCAGGATGCGGCGGACCGAGGGCGGCTCGGCGGACACTACTCGCTACCCCTGGGGGATCGTGTGCGGCTCTGACAGCGCGGACATCGCGCTTGATGCTACGTCAGAGGCCCGAGGGGTGGCGGACCACGTAATCCCCGCCGTCGGCCAGGTTGCCGGTCGGGTTGGTGCGCCAGCGGGGGCCGGTGCCGCTCGGGATATTCGGGCCGCCGAAGTTGGCCGTGTCGAACGCGACCCCGGCCACCACAACCCAGGTGTGGCCGGAGTCGGCGTAGATCGTGATCCACTTGCCGGGGCCGGGACTGCCGTAGGACTCGAGCTCGGTCGAGTCCTCGGGCGCCGACAGCAGGCCGGCGCCGTGCAGCGCGTAGCTGACCGAGCCCGAGCAGTCATAGCCCGAGTCGTTCCACCTCGCGTGCCCGCCGGCGTACACGTACGGCTTGTCGATGATCTGGTTGGCCGCGGCGATCACCTTCTGGACGACCGCCGGCGCGCCCGACGGCGCAGTCGCGGTGCCGTCGGAGTCGATCGTCGCCTTGCTCACCGCGCCACCCGCGAGCGCGAGCGCGACCGCCTGGCGCAGGACGAGCGTGTCCGCATAGGTGACCACGCCATCGGCGATCAGGCTGTGCGCCTGCGCGAACTTGATCACGTTGACCTTCGTGGCCGGGCCAAACTGCCCGTCGACGCCGGTGGGATAGCCGACCAGCGTCAGATAGCCCTGGAGCACGCGGACGTCGTGGCCGTGCATCCCCTGGCGCAGCGGTCGCTCGCCGAGGTGCTCAGAGCCGCCATCCTGCTTGACCGTCGTGGACGTCGGGTCGGTCGCTCCCGAGACCGACTTCGTCGCCGACTGCTTCTTCTTGGCCGAATGGCGCTTGTGCCTCTTGCGCGTCTTGTGCGTCTTGTGGGCGGCCGCGGTGGGGAGCGCGCTGCCGCCGCTGCCCGCGGCACTTGCGACCGCCGGAAGCACGGCGCAGAGTGCGATCGCCAGCACGAGCGCAAACCGCGTGAGCCTTCCGGGACGGACGTGGGACACGGAACTAACCCTTCTCTTTCGTGCGCCTACGGGGTTAGCTGACGGGCTCGCGCTGAAAGAGTCGCGCTACGCCGGTGCACCGGCGATTCGCCCCTGGGGCCCAGCGGCCCCATCGGGTCCCCCGATCGCCGCGGCTCGGGCGCCGTGGCGATTCGGCTGGTCAACAGCAGTTTCGGCAGGCACAGTACTGCATAGCGCAAGATCCATGTCAGCCCGAGTTTTCGGCAGGAGACTCGTCAGCCATGTCGTACGCCCCGGGTTCTGCCTTGGTGGGGGATGCACTCAGCTCGCTAGGCTGCGGGGATGGCCGTGGACTACACCCCGCAGCAGGTTTCCGAGCTGCTCGCCCGCGGCCAAATCGAGCTGATCGACGTCAGGCAGCCCCACGAGCACGAGGCGGGAAGAATCGGCGGCGATCGCCTGATCGAACTCAGCGCAGTGGCCGCGCAGGCGGAAACGGTCGATCGCTCCCAGCCGGTGGTCTTCTACTGCCGCAGCGGGGCGCGCTCGGCGATGGCGACCGACGCGTTCGCGCAGGCCGGGTTCGACGCTCACAACATGACGGGCGGCCTACTCGGCTGGGAGGCCGCGGGGCTGCCGCTGGAGCCGCCCGGCGGCTACGTCGCCGACGCCTAGAGAGCTCAGCGACGCCCGCCGGCACGGGCGGCGACCCGTTAGCCGACGGTCCAGCTGTCGCCGCCGTTCAGCAGATCGACGAGCTGATCCTCGGAGGCAGCCTCGGCGGCGGGTCGGCGGCCGTAGACGGGACGCTGCACGTCTCTGAAGATCCCGATCGGCGTCGGCCCCGCTGGCGTCTCGGCGAGCTTCGCGAGCGAGAATGCGAGTCCTGGGTCGGTCCGCGCGGGGTCGTGCACGAGCAGCGCCGTCTCGTCCGCCTCGGCCACTTCGACGACTTCGAGACAGCCGTCGGCCCCGCGGATGACCCCGCGCTCGAGCTCCGGACCGAAGCGGATCGGCTTTCCCGCCTCGAGGCGGATCTGGTTGGCGCCCTTGAGCTCCTTGTCGGTCAGGGCAGCGAACGCGCCGTCGTTGAACACGGGGCAGTTCTGGTAGATCTCGACCAGCGCGGCGCCTTCGTGCTCGGCGGCGGCGCGAAGCACCTCGGTCAGGTGGTGGCGGTCGCGGTCGATCGTCCGAGCCACGAACGTGGCCTCGGCGCCGAGCGCGAGCGCGACCGGATTGAAGGGATGGTCGGCGACCCCGAACGGCGTCGACTTGGTGATCTTGCCGAGCTCCGAGGTCGGCGAGGCCTGACCCTTTGTCAAACCATAGATCTGGTTGTTGAACAGCAGGATCTTGACCGGGACGTTGCGCCTCAGCGCGTGAATCAGGTGGTTGCCGCCGATCGAGAGCGAGTCGCCGTCGCCGGTCACGACCCAGATCGAGAGGTCCTCACGCGCGGTCGCGAGCC
>JBPCQU010000125.1:0-2564 GCA_050997795.1 Solirubrobacteraceae bacterium
CGGTCACCCAGACCGGTCCGATCGGCGACCCGCGCCTGGCCGTCACGCTTTCCGGGGCGCATCTGGACAAGGGCGCCGAGGCGACCGCGCGCCGGGGGCTCGACAGGCTGCTTGGTCTCACGGTCGATCTGTCGGGGTTCGCGGCGATGGCCGCCGGCGATCCGCTGCTCGCTCGGCTCACCGGGCGCCTGCGGGGGCTGAGGCCGCCGCGCTTTCCCACCGTCTTCGAGGCGCTCGTCAACGGGATCGCCTGCCAACAGCTGTCGATCACCGTTGGAATCCACCTGCTCGGCCGGCTGACCGCCGCGCACGGGCGCCCGGTCCCAGAGGATCCCGACGAGCTGTGGGCGTTTCCCGGTCCGACGGACCTCGAGTCGGTGACGCTGCAGGAGCTCAACCAGATGGGGTTCAGCGCGGCCAAGGCGCGCACGATCCTCGAGGCGGCCACCGCGATCGCCGGCGGCGAGCTCGACCTGGAATCCCTGGAGCGCCTCGACGACCAGACGGCTGTTGATCGCCTGACCAGTCTGTATGGCGTTGGCCGCTGGACCGCGGAGTACGTGCTGCTGCGTGGCCTGGGCCGACTGCACGTCTTTCCCGGCGACGATGTCGGCGCCCGCAACAAGCTGAAGCGCTTCTTCGACATCGAGAGGCCCCTCGACTACGAAGGGATCGAACAGCTACTCGCGCGCTGGCACCCATATGCGGGGGTCATCTACTTCCACCTGCTGCTCGACTCGCTGACCGAAGCCGGCGTCGTGGACGGGACGCCAAACGCGTCGCCGCCCAGCTGACTTAACCGGGTCAGTGCCGCTGTGCCCGATCGGTGCTCGCCTGGTCTCCGGCGGCGTGCTCGCGGCCGTGGGGCGAGACGTAGTGGCCCACCGGCGAACGCAGACCGACGGCGAACCGGTTCCAGCCGTTGATCGCCACGATCGCGAGCGTCAGCGCGACGATCTCGCCTTCGTCGAAATGCCGCGCAAGCTCGTCGAACACAGGGTCCGGTGCGGCGCTGCTCGACAGCAGCGTCAACGCCTCGCACCAGCCGATCGCGGCGCGCTCGCGATCGCTGTAGAAGGGCGCTTCCCGCCAGGCGCTCAGCACATACAGTCGCTGCTCCTGCTCGCCGCGGGCGCGGGCGTCCTTGGAGTGCATGTCGAGACAGTACGCGCAGCCGTTGAGCTGTGAGGCCCGCATCTTCACGAGCTCGAGCAGCTCGGGTTCCAGCGAGCTCTCGTGCACCGCCTCCTCGAGCCCGCTCATCGCCCGGAGCGCCTCTGGAAACACGCGGCGATAGTCGATCCTCATGGCGTCGTCCTCGCTCATCGTCGGTCAGGGGTTCGAGCTCAGGTCACTGCAGGAGACGTGCGCCCCGATGCTGAACCACGTCGTCTCGCCGATCGAGCCCTCCGAAGCCTGGTCTGCCTTCCCGGATTCGTCCCTGGCGATCATCTCCTGAGTTATAACCGAATGCCGTGGCCGACCATCCGCCGAAGATCGTCTTTACGATCGGGCACTCGACGCGCCTGCAAGCCGCGCTGTTGGCGCTGCTCGACGCGGCTGGCGTGCGCACGATCGCCGACGTGCGAGCATTTCCGAGCTCGCGCCGTCATCCTCAGTTCAACCAGGCGGCGCTGTCTCGGTGGCTGCCAGAAGCCGGGGTCGGATACGTGCACCTGCCGCAGCTCGGTGGACGCCGCGCCCCGATCCCTGGGTCGCCGAACGGTGGCTGGCGGGAGCCCGGCTTCCGCGGCTACGCCGACCACATGTCCTCGTGCGAGTTCGCGGCTGGTCTCGTCCGCCTGGAGGAGCTCGCGTGCGAGCAGCCGACGGCAATCATGTGCGCGGAGGCCGTCTGGTGGCGCTGCCACCGCAGACTGATCGCCGATGCGCTGATCGTCCGGGGCTGGCGGGTAGAACATCTGGGAGTGGGCGTCGGCAATTCGATCCACGAGCTGCCGGCGTTCGCGGTGGTGGAGCATGGGACGGCGCTCACCTATCCGCCGTCCCAGACCTCGCTTTCGGTGTGACGCGCCCGGTGGCCGCGCTGCTCGACTCGCTGATCGAATCCGGGCGTTGGAGTAAGAGCATCGCGCTCAGCATCCCGAGCGGGAGGGCGCCGCCGAGCGGGGCGCTGAGTTCGCCGGCGCGGCGCCCTCATCCCCACCGTCCCAAGGCCGCCAGCGGCCGACACGGCGCCAGCGAGCTCGCCGCCGGCCACCCCGCCGCCCATCCCGGCCTGTACCACCGGGCGCTCGAGCCCCATCCGGTCAAGGAAATCCACCGCCGTCGAAAAGACTCTCACACAGCGCCGAGTCTTATGCCGTCCTCGCGGCGATCACGGCGGTGCTCCAGTCGATCACCGACGTCGGGCGCACCACGTGTTTGCTCATGCCGAGCTGCTTGGGCTCGAGCCCGAGTGCGAGCCCGACGAGCTGGGGGAGGTGCAGTACCGGAAGGCCGAGCTCGCGGCCGACGACCTTCTGCGCGAGTGGCTGCTGCAGGTCGAGGTTGAGGTGGCAGAGAGGGCAGGGGGTGACGAGGCAGTCGGCGCCGGCGTCGAG